>JBKPPX010000228.1:0-12680 GCA_046733815.1 Thermoproteota archaeon
CATTCTGCGCTTAATCTTTCCACGAATACGACACGTCCTTACCTTACCATCAGTACATTTGACAATGATGTTATCACCTCCAACAAGTTTGATAACACGGCCAAGCATTTCTCCTTGCTGCGGCATGACCATTTCCTTTAGGGCTGCTTCATTGAGTACTTTTCTTTTGCCTAACTTTAAAACCAATAATTTATTTTAATTACAAAGTTAAAAATGTAGTGATCTGTTGTGACAAGAATAATAGAAGAAAAGAGTAAATATTAAACTATAAGTTCTTTAGTTATTTGTTTTTTCATGCGGTACATTGCTCATATTCACTACTAGTCTTATCTGCACATGCAGTACCTTTAGTCGTGCCACTTCTTCTTGCTTTTCTGTTGCTCATCAGAATTTATTCCCCCTCCTTGTTGTGCTGGTTCAACTATTCTTTGATCACTTGCATTTCTTTTACTGCTGTGGGCTCATGTCCCTTTATCTGAGCACGTCACATTAGTTCTTTTTCTCTATACTCTGTAAGGGATCAGCTTTTCGACTGAATTCTGTTCTAGCACCATTACCACCACCTTCTTCGAATTCTCTTTCTTGTCTATTAGAGGATATGGTGTCATTATTAGAATCTAACAAATTCGCCAAGACAATTTTGTTAAATTATAAAGAATTTCAAGTTAGTAATCAGTACCATTTATTTTACTGTAAGGAAAAATTTCATCTTTCCATCATTAACTGTATCAGTTAGTCTGGCTTGAGAATTCTTAAGATCTTATCATCATCTGTCTGAGTGGTCCCTCTTCCATCTTTATTGCTAGTAAGAATAAATAATGAGCCATCAGGTGCTTCAATAACATCTCGCAATCTACCATAACCAACAAGTATGTTACTTTGAGTTCTAGATTTCAAATCTATATCTCGTAAATGTGAACCCTTTAAAGTAGTAAAAATGAGATCATTTTGGTACCCAAGCTTATCGTTGGCAGGAATCGTGATTCCGGTCGGAGCAATAGCAGGATTAAAACAAAACTTGGATTCCTCAAATTGACCTGAGCCTTTACATTCTTCTATTGGCCATCCATAATTCGAGCCCGCTTTTATGATGTTGATTTCATCGTTGCCAGAAGGACCATGTTCGGTAGCATATAGCTGCTTTGTTTTAAAATGCCATGCTATTCCTTGGACATTTCTATGACCATAAGAATACACTGGTGAGCCTGGAAAAGGATTATCATCAGGTATGGTTCCATTGGAATTAAGTCGCAAAATCTTGCCTGCGAGCGACTTAGTATTTTGTGCAAGCTCTGGAATAGCTGCATCACCAGTTGAAATATATAACTTCCCATCAGGACCAAATTTTATTCTTCCACCATCATGAACTTGTGCTCCTGGAATTGAATCAATAATCACTTTTGATTCAATTATTTTATTTTTCTTCTCTGTGAGCATTAAAACTTTATTGAAAAGCTTGCTTTTATTGGTGTATGTATGGTATACATATAAAAGATGATTTTCAGTAAAATTTGGATGCAATGCTAAACCCAGTAATCCTCCTTCGGCTGTTTGTTCAACCCGAATATTTGCAGCAGGCTCGTCGATAAGATTACCTTGGGTATCTATTATTCTTATTCTACCCATTCTTTCAGTAAAAAATATTCTGCCGTCTTTTGCAATGTCAATAGCCCAAGGAACTTCAAGATTCTGTGCTACTAAAAGTACTCCGCTGTTCGTGCCGTTTTTATTATTCTTGAAAGTTTCACGAGGCATAGGTAAGGGAATAGTAGTATCAAATGGCGTTACAAAAATCGTCACAGCACTAACAGCTATTACTGCAAATACAGCAATAATGATGAAGGGTACATTCATCATGTTGCTAGTTAGAGATGGTAAGGTTTTTTAATGTAATCCTTAGGATCCAAAGATCCATAATGAAAGTTTCTGAGATTAATGTAGATAAAGTTTTCATGCTGACTTCAGAAGATTCAGTTGCAAAAGCATTGAACATAATGTATGAAAATAATATTAATCAAATACCAATAATTGATGATGATCGAAAATATATAGGCATGATATATGCCAAGCAATTTCTTGGTGTAAATGCTACACCTTCCTCAAAATTAAAGAGTTTTCTTGTCAATACACCTGTTCTGAGTTCAGAAGATAATATTGAAAAATGTGCTCAACTAATTGTGGCAACTGGAAATCGTGCATTGCCTATTGTCGAAAACGGAAAACTGATTAGTATAGTGAGCGAAATCGATGTAGTACTTACTTCAGATTTTGGTCATGCTAGAGTAGATGAAGTTATGTCTGGCGCTATAGTAATTGAGGAGGATGATACATTGAGCAATGCGCTATCAAAAATGCGTAGGTATAACATTTCACGACTTCCAGTCATTAATTCAAATGGTATTCTAACAGGTTCTGTCAATGCTTTAGACATCACTAAAATTATTGCTACGCCCAGACAAAGAGCCGGAAAAGCACCAGGCGTCGGCACCATGGCTGCCATTAGAGAGGTAAAACTTAAAGACATTATGAGAAGAACGGTATCAGTCGAGAGGGGAACCAGTCTAAACAGTGCAATAGAAAATTTTAAAAAGGCGGAAGAGATTATCGTCGTCGGAGATACAAGGCCAATTGGGATTGTTACCCCCAAAGATGCATTAGAGCTAACACTTCCAAAAATAAGTGATCCTACAATTCATATCGCTCATCTGGACAGCGATGAAGCACGCAAAGAAATAGAAGACCAAATGACAAGATTCTTAAAGAAAATTCAGGGAAAACTCGAAAATATACGTCTTGTAACAGTATATGCTGACAAGCATAAAACACATAAATATTCTCTTAGAGCCAGGATAATCACCACCGAAGGTGTAGTTGCTGCAAAGGCTGTGGGCTATGATCCGTTAAGTGCCTGTAAGGAATTAATATCCAGATTAAACAGGAGAATAAGATCTGAACACAGTCAAAAGATAAACGATAGACGGCATAGAGAATCTACCAGAAAAGTATCTTAGAAACCAAAAGAAAAGATGGCGCAGATGAGGAGATTTGAACTCCTGATCGCCCGAGGGCGAATCGGCTTGCTTTCAACCTTTGGGACTCAAGGCCGACGCATTATTATGTTCTTTGTTTTCACCAAGAAGACCACTCTGCCACATCTGCTCATTTTATTATCACCCAGTTACCTACTATTATACGTTAACTGCTTTGTGAGAAATGCTCCTTTCTATCGCTGACAGAGCCCAATTAAAACTTCCTCAAGAATACAAAGAAAAGAAATTCGATTAGTATCTTTATACTGTAGCGTTTAAAAGAAATAGTATCAGAGACAAAATCAAAGACAAGATGATAATACAAGACAAAATTGGTGCTACTGTGTATTACAATCCTCCAGTCCACAAGACTCCATATTATGAAAAAATGATGATGATGATTATTTCATCAAAGGCAAATCTTCTTACCAATACAAATTGAGCTAGTGAACATGTTCTATCACTTCCTGTTCATCTCCTCATAACAGAAATGGATATAGAGCATATTGCAGACAATTTTAATAAAGCATTTAACAATTTACGCTTGGATAATTTTATATGGAATATTTTAATCTATAAACTCCAAAGTTTTTTATAGTTAAATTTTTGTATATATGGACGGATGCCAATAGATACTGGGGATACTACATGGATGCTTATTTCAACAGGTCTTGTCATGCTCATGACTCCTGCTCTAGGTTTTTTTGAAGCAGGTCTGATCAGAAGTAAAAATTCTCTTTCTATTATAATGCAAACCTTTTCAGGTCTTACAATTCTTTCCGTTCTATGGTTCATCTTAGGATTTACACTGGTCTTTGCTCCTTCCCAAGGAGGTTTTATTGGTGGGCTTGATTGGATATTTTTTAATGGTGTGCCATTTAATGATTCAGTAGATTATGCACCAACCATTCCGGGAGTTACTTTTGGATCCTATCAGATGATGTTTGCGGTCATCACTCCACTTCTTATCACTGGCGCATTTGCTGAAAGATTGAAGTGGAGCTCATTTTTCGTATTTATTATTACATGGAGTATATTGATTTACTATCCGTTAGCCCATTGGATCTGGGGCAGAGGTTGGCTTGCAGATCTAGGAGTTTTTGATTTTGCTGGCGGAATAGTTATTCATACTAGCGCAGGAATGGCTTCTCTTGCTGCTGCAGTTGTCTTAGGTAGGAGAAAGAATTTTGGACCTGATATTATGGTTCCTCACAATATTCCGCTAGCCGTTATTGGTGCTACATTGCTATGGATCGGCTGGTTTGGATTCAATGCAGGAAGTGCTTTGGCATCAGGATCATTAGCTGCCAATACGCTCCTCGTGACACATATAGCTTCTGCAAGCTCTGGAGTGGTATGGATACTTCTATCTTGGAAAAGAGCAGGTAAGCCATCTACAACTGCAGCCATCAATGGTGCGATAGCCGGCTTAGCAGGTGTAACACCAGCATCAGGTTTTATAAGTGCACAGAACTCTTTCTTTTTGGGCATTATACTGGGTTTCGCATCATACTACGCAATCATACTCTTAAAGGAGCATTTGAAAATTGATGATGCATTAGATGTCAGTTCTGTACACGGTGTTACAGGCATAGTTGGATCCTTAGCGATCGGTGTGATTGCGAGCACTCTGATAAACCCCGCGGGTCCAGAGGGTTTCCTATATGGAAATCCTATGCAGCTAGGAATTCAGGCTATGGGCGTTGGAGTAGCGGCAGTATTGGGATTTGTTGGAACGATAGTAATTATGAAAATCATCAATGCAACCATAGGATTGAAGGTCAAAGAGGAAGAGGAAGATATTGGTTTAGACGTTACACAACATGCAGAAAGAGCATATGTTGACTAAATTCCTCTCTTTTACTTAACTTGCTATACTTTTTTATTACTTTAATAATAACCGTTTCTTTATTGAGACTAATAATTTACACTGGTAAGGGGGGTACCGGAAAAACGGTAACTTCATGTTCTACTGCGATCAAACTTGCTGAAAATAATTACAAGACTTTGCTGATCTCCTCTGATCCTGCTCATACTTTGAGCGATGCTTTTATGATGCCGGATATTGGACATGAATCAAAAGAGGTCATTCGAAATATGTATGCGTTGCAGATCGATCCTGTAACTGAGATGAATAAACAATACGATACAATTCTTTCTTATTTGGCATCAATATTTTCTGCAAAGGGTATTGATGAAACACTTGCCTATGAAATTGCAATGTTGCCTGGAATGACTCAGCTATTTTCATTGTTGAAAATCGAGGAAGTTGTACGAGAGAAAACATTTGATACTGTAGTTCTTGATATGCCAGCCTCTGGAGAAGCACTGCGATACCTATACTTTCCAAAGCTAGTTGGAAGTATTGGAAAAAAATTTACTGGATTAGTGGGAATGTTTAGTGGAGTTGCAAGGATGTTTCAGCCTATATCAAAGATGTCAGTACCATCAAAAAATGTTCTGCAAAGTGAAACAGATTTAATGGATAGACTTGAAATGCTGTCAGATATTTTCAGGAATCAAAATATAACAAGTATTAGGTTGGTCGCAAATCCGGATACATTTAGTATAGAAAATGCTAAAAGAGCATTTATGTCTGCAAGTCTTTACGGAATAAACGTTGATCTTGCTATAATTAATAAAATCATCCCAGCCGGCAGTCCTGATGACTATTATGCAAATTGGGCCGCTGTTCAAGAAACGAAGGTTAAAGAAGCAAAGGCAAATTTTTATCCACTTCCGATAAAGGAAATTAAACTTCATGCCAATGAATTACGTGGATTAGAAATGTTACGAAAGAATGGAGAATTGATATTTGAACATCAAGATCCTGCAAAGGTATTCTATCATGGAAAGGCATTTGAATTTATAACAGAGGACTCTAAATTAAGAATGACAGTCAAGGTTCCATTTACAGAGAAAGATGATTTTGATATAGAACGTCACGGAGATCAACTTACTATAAAGGTCAAAAATCCTGTTGGTTATCTTGTTAATATTGTTCCATTACCTACTGCTACTATAGGTATGAAGCTTGCGAAAGCAAAATTACAGGGTGATGAATTAAATATACTATTTGAAAAGAGTTTTTGATAATTGAAGTTTTTATACCTACTGTATATATTAATATGTAGTTCACTTTTCTTTTATGTTTAACAAACAGTCAGCTGAGCTATATTGTCATTTGATTAGTTAGGATGTTAAAATGTCTACATATCATTTAGTAAATATGATATATGCGTTAGAATGTCTAGTTCATTTAGGCTGATATGTCTTTCCTAGTAGTTCATTCCAAGAGCATCATGTTGTTATTGGTCTAGTTCGCAAACGGTCCGTAGCAGTCAGCCTCAATTGTCTTTAGTTCTTATTCCTACTATGTATTAAATTGCAAATATTAGAGTAGGCCTAAACTAGGCATAATTTCCTTTAATTGAAGATCTAGCTCCACATGCCTCACATAGAAGAAATCCCAGTTTTTTGTTCTTCTCCGTTCTAGTATCCGGGCTTCCGCAAACAGGGCAAATTACATAGTCCTTGATATATCTATCGATCAATGCTCCAAAAGATGATGGCTCTTTACGTCCAAGAAATATTACTCGCTCACCAGCAATGTAACCGGCAGAAGCAAGTTCCTTGTTGAGATAAAGTAATAATTTTTCTGGGTCTCTTCTCAATGCTTTAGGGAATTCCATGAAATTTCTAAAAAAAGTACGTTGACCCACCCAAATAATCTGAGGAGTAGGAATTTCGAGCCTTGATGCTTCTTTTCTATATGTATTGCCCATTTTATCTTCTAAACGCTTTAGTAAACCTTCATAATCTGATGTTGTCTGATTACCCACATTCTTTGTAATACATTCTGCTTAATGTACATATGTATTGCAAAGGAGTAAATAAACACTAGGTAATTATGTATTATTGGATTGAGACCATTTGCTGTATGATAATTATAAGGAAATAATATTTATTAAATTAAACTTAGAGTCTTCAAGTCTTCTCTTCGTGACATCCATTGCCGACAAAGACGAATCACATCCTATCCATTTTCTTGCCAATTTTTGTGCTACTAATAAGGTGGTACCTGAACCACAGAAGAAATCTGCGACTAGATCTCCGGCTTTAGAAAATTGCCCAATAATTCTTTCTAGCAATTCTATGTGTTTTTCTGTGCCATACCCTGTGGAATAATTATATGTCTCTATGTCCATCCAAACATTATCAAGGACCCTGTGAGTTTTTGGTGGGATCCAGTATTCTGCATATTTTATATCTTTACGCTTACGAATAAATTCTAGTTTCTTGTTAGTCTGTAACCAATATTCTTCTAAAGAAATTGAAGAAAATCTTTCTTTATAGAGATTGTAGTTTTCTATTGCTTTTAGAGACCTAGCTTTACACCATTTCCACTGTCCTCTCTCTGGAACAATGCCAAATATACCATAGCGCATAGTAGGTCTATTCACATTGCTCCAGAATCCCATCCATTTTGAATTCGAAGTATACTTAACTAATGGATGGGGAAATTTTGTACTAGCAGACTTTGAATACCAGAGTATAGTATCATTCGCACTATGCATTCTATCAATAGACGGGAATTGATAAAGCAGATTTTTCCGTCGACCTCTTTTAACCAAGATCTCATTACGAAAATTTTCATGTCCAAAGATTTCATCCATGATTACTTTTACATAATGAACAATGTGCCAGTCAAGATGAACAAATATTGAGCCAGATTGCGATATGAGTTTTTGAATTGCACATAGTCTTGGATAAATCATATCTAGATATTTATTTATTTGGTGTTTCCATACATCTTCAAATGCAACATTCTGAACATTTTTTATACGATGAAAATATTTTTCCCCACTCCAGAATGGCGGATCAATGTATATTAGATCAATCTTTTCTGAAAAGCCATGTTTGAATAAATAATCCATGGCATCAATGTTATCTGAATGGAATAGTAAGTTAGAGGTCCATTTTTTGTGTTTTTGCACAATTAATGTTTTCTCCTTTTTTTTATTTTCATCTCTATTCTTTGATATCCAATAAAGTTTTGCAGGTGGATCTCTCATAAGTACACACATTTGAAATATTAAAAAAGGTTGTTATTAATTAAATCGATCTTCACATAGTTTAACAAGACCTTTATTGATTTGTGAAGATCTTCACTGTGCACAATTCTTATTTCATTTTAATAGGAAAAATTTTTGAATAGCCTTCGTTTCGATTATCAGATAATCTATACTGATGGAAGTATCGCTATCTTTTCGATTTAGTATATGATGAATAATAATATTGGCTAATTAAATAAACTAAGATCTGAATCTACAATCTTAACTGGTATTATTTTTAAGTTTAGTTAATACACATATCAAGGTATGCATACATAAAAAATGGATATACCCTTAATCAATTTTTGATCTTATTGTTCGAAGCAAGAACAAGTATTGCCGTAAGTTGCCTCTGTAATTGCTAATTTTTATTATTATTATAGTATTTATTGTCAATTCTATGTCTCATTCTTACTACTTATAGCTGTATTTAGTAAATCAACAATCAGTAATAGGCATCTTATGACAAAATTCTCTTTTCCTTATGTATTTCATATTTGATTTAATGTTGTATTTATTCGTATTCTACATATTGATGGAATAATATAAGAAATTTGTTATTTCTACGAAAAAGTCTAATATTTTTCAAATATGAAACAATACATTTATTCTAAAATCAATGAGTAGAGAGCGACTCTAGTAATCGCAGGAAAGTGCTGCAAGCTAAATTATCATTATATGTCTTAACTTTGAATTAAATCATATAAAAAATTGAAAATACTTTAATAAGTTAACAATAATCATTAATATAATTGGAAACTGCGATATCTATTTATTTATTTGGGATCGTTTATTTGTCTCCTGTAAATTACATTCAATGCTACTGGTAAATGATTATCTATTATTTGTCATCCATTGTGTAAAAGGGACAAGCGAATTTTCAAACTGCAATGATTTTGAATTCTTTGCATTGAAGCCTATTAATAACATTCTTCCTTCAAGTTTTCTTTTGAGTGACGAAGGTAGTTGATTATCCTCAAATGGTTGAAATAATTCAAAAAAATAATCTTGCTTATAATACGCTATGTGCTGTGCAAAACAATTTGATAGAATAGTGGGATCACCCGCAATTCGTTTGTTCATTTCAGACAAAGCGTACGAACTGTCTTTCTGCAATTCTATAGAAATTTGCAAGCTTCTTCTTATATAATTCTCCCGAGTAAAATTTGAATCCAGTTTGTTTGGCATGTTATAAAAAATTCTTATATCTTTAGCCAATTGCTGAATTGCCCTTTTAGCGAGATCAATTGCAGTCAGTATTTCTGCCTGTCCTTTTACTCCATAATCCTTTCCAAAGATGTAAAAAGTTGCTGTCAACTCATCTTTATTTATAAAAGGAAATTCTATTCTTCCTGCCATAAACTGTGTAATTCTATAAGAAATATCAACAGGCAAGAACATACCCATATAGGAATCTGATACCACTACCAATACTGTTGGGAAAATTATACCTGGATTTAATCTTTCATACTATATGTTAATACACGTCACTAACTGAAAACCTTGGTTTAATTCCAAGTAATATATAGCTTAAATATTCTAGTGAATATTAATATTCCAGTATTTAAATGGAAATCTTGCTCAGAAGAAATTTAAGATTTTAATAGTAATTACATTAGTTGTTCTTGAATATATAATTTAAAAAAAGTTGAAAATAAAAAGAAGGTAGAGGAGTGTAATTATTTTTCAGTGTGCGTGAGGTGGTGGAGCACTGCCTTTCGATAACTCTTCGTTAAATGTTCCTGAGGCTTTCTCATGAAATTCAAGGCTAGACTGGTCTACCTTGACTGCTTGAGGTGGACATACTGAAACACAAGCCATACACCAAATGCAATCATGTTCTCTAATAGGGTCAGCCTTATCTGTGTAGTCCTTTCTCTCTTCCTTAACCGAACTACCTGTTCCAGCACTTGTAGCATTTACCATTTGTTCTGGAGGCACGTCATTCTCTGTTCTATACCATTGGAATACCTGCACTGGACAGGCTTCAATACAAGCACCATCTGCTATGCAAGAGTCCCAATCAACCGCTACCATTGTGCCATGCACTCCCGATGGAGCTTGTTCTTCTCCCCGTGCTGAATAAGCTGATTTTACTTCTTCGTTTTCTGCAGCCTCTGCGGCTCTTCCTGGTCCCCAAACGAAGTGATAGTGTTCACCATCAGAATGCATATGCTTACCAATTACTTGATGATTTTTGGGAAAGTCTGGATCTATTGGCATATATCAAAGAATCTCAAGTTACTATATTATATAAACCATATGCGAATGATTGCATTAAAAGACCTTGGTAAAAATTATATTAATGCATATCCTGACATAAATGCTGCGATTAACAATATTATAAAAAAATTAGAAAGATATAACAATGATATTCATGAAATCAGATATATATTCTGTATAGCTTTATTTAAACAATAGAATAAACTGTAAAATAAATGGAAAAGAAAGATTGTTAAAGGATTTAGAATTCAATCAATGTGCAATTGCAGTAATAAATTAGATTATCTAACTTTAGTACATCATGTGGCTTTGAAGTAAACGCATGAGTCAAAAACTTATATATTACATAACATAGTATGAATTAATAAGTAAGCCTCTCTTATAAAATATAATAAAAACAATGATTATTATGAAATTTATGAAAAGTGCTATCATAAAATTCTAGACATAATGCTTCGATAAAGCTGACTATGGATACTAAGTATGAATGTGTATCTATCTCAACAGATATGACAGCTATAATGTCTCTTCATCAAGAAGCATCGACACGACAAGAGAATAGCTTCACAACAGGCCAAAGTTGGGGAGCTCTTAGGAAAGCCTGGAAGGGGTATAGAATTGCAAAGGTACAGGACGACAATGCCAAGATGACAGAATACGCAACCAAAATTCGAAAGATCCAAGAAGAGTTAGGTGTTAGCAGAGCCTCATTCCCACACTTAGGCATTCCCTAAATCAAGGCGTAACTCTTTTTTTTATACACAACCATAATTATTTACCAGAAACTAATACCTGTTGATGTAATCTAGTTTCAAGTTGCGCTTTAGGGATTGCACCGACAATAATGTCTACTGCCTTTCCATTTTTAAAAATGATCATCGTAGGTATACTTTGAATACCGAAAGATTGTGTAATCATCCGATTTTCATCTATATTCACCTTTCCAAATACAACCTTCCCGGTATATTCTCTTGCCAATTGTTCTATCATAGGCGAGATCATTCTGCAGGGTCCACACCATGGAGCCCAGAAATCGATAAGTAATATAGGATATTTTGATACTTCATTTTTAAAATTTGAATCGGTTAATGTGATAGGCTCTTTTATACTAGACATCGCTGTGTTTGATGCCAGAGCCTTTTGTAATTCTGCCATTTTCCTCTGTTTTATGGCTTCAATTTCCTCATCGTTACTACCAGACATATATTATTAGTTTTTAAATTATGTCATATGTATGTTATGTGCAAGTAAATTAATAATAAGCAATAACTACGAGTGTACCATTTCCATTTTGTATGTGGTGTCTCATAATTACCTTATTGGAATAACAACAAGTATCTGGCTGAGGGGATAAACGATATATAATTATTTAACTTTCATTGATTTTAGTAGTTGATTAGTTTGGAAGAAGAATCTAATGAAATTAATGAAGTTGGAATTCAAGAATCCCATAATGGGAGTAAGGAGAACGATGATAACAATATTACAAACTTAAATGAAGATCTGGCTATTCTAAAAGAAGAATTACTTGCCGCGAGAAAATCTTCAGATAACAATTTGAATAAATTAAAGTACATGATGGCTGAATTTGATAATTATCGCAAACAAATGGAAAAACAAATAGACTCTAAAATTGAGTCTGGAAAAGCTGAACTTCTGCTCAAGTTTCTTAGTCTACGTGATGACTATTTAAGAGCTTTAGAAATGGCAAAACAGAGCAAGTCCGAAGCAGTTGTCATTGAAGGCTTAGAAGGGATATTAAAAAACTTTGATTCTCTTCTTAAATCTGAAGGAGTTGTTGAAATTGAGACAATTGGAACACCTTTTGATCCCAATGTCCACGATGTAATCGGCTTTTCACATGAAGAGGAGATAGAAGAGAATATAATTACGAAAGAAATTCGTAAGGGGTATATGCTAAACAATAAAGTTTTAAGACCAAGCCTCGTTCTAATTTCTAGAAAGATAGTTACAAATACCGCTAATGATACACAAAAAATAGAAAAAGAGGCTGAAAATTAGTATGAGCAAAATTATAGGAATTGATCTTGGAACAAGTAATTCTGCTGCGGCAGTAATGATAGGTGGCAAACCAACAATTATACAGGCAGCTGAGGGTACTTCTGTTGGAGGAAAGGCGTTTCCATCAGTGGTTGCATTTACCAAAGACGGACAACTATTAGTAGGAGAGCCTGCAAGACGTCAAATGATATCCAATCCTGAGGGAACTGTTGCTGCGGCAAAGCGCAAGATGGGTACTGATTTTAAATTTCATGTTTTAGGTAAAGAATATACTCCACAGCAGATATCTTCA
>JBKPPX010000229.1:0-7993 GCA_046733815.1 Thermoproteota archaeon
ATTTTTTGCTTGTGCTACTTCTAAATATACTGATTATAGTCTTTGGCTGAATTCTTGCTACTTGATTATTCGCTTATGATTCTAAAAGATTACACAAAATCAGTTCTACATTCTGTTGTTAATTTAACCCAATAAAACGAAATTGGCAGAAGATTTTCTTAATTAAAAATAGGAATGCTGATCGAGCCTATTGTCTACCTGTACGCACTAGATTACGCTAAAGGACTATATCCGTTAATCCATCTGCTAACATATCGTTTATCATTCTGCAAAACTATTACCCTAGAAATCTCGCTCTCATCCATTATAGAAAAGTCAGTTATTTTGTCATGTAATTGAGAAGCAAAATTGCGGACTTCGCTCATTTCGAGCATATTGCTTTTCTTAAGTCGTTGGGTAGACATACCAATATGCATGTATGACTTCAGTTCAATGAAGTGTGGATTAGCCTGTCTAATCATCTCTGCTAATTCATCGATAATTTTTGTATTATCATTATACTCTCTGATCATTGTCATTCTTAAGACTGTTCGAGTATCAACTGTTGCTAGAAATCTCAAGCTTTCCAACCATCTTTCCCACGCATCTCTATGACGTGGGCGGTTAATGCGGTAAAACATGTTTTTATTCGATGCATTTGTTGACAAATAGAGTTGGGTGGGCAACGCATCTTCATCAGCCAATCTATGAAGCATTAGCGGTTCCTGACCGTTTGTTACTAGGAAGATAGATTTTGTAGCCTTCAATTTTTTTAGATATATTATTAACTGGGGCAACTTTGGATACATCGTAGGTTCCCCAGATAGCGAAATAGCATAGTGAGTAGGAAGCACAGATTCGTCTATCTTCTTCTTCTCATTCTTATTATTTCCATAAAAACCGTTGATCAATCTCATTCTCTCATGCAATAATTTCTGTACAATGACATCCGGCTCGTCTACTAACTCTGTAGGCATTTCCAGCGTATCATAAAATTCGGTTGGACGCCAGCAATATACACATCTATTCTCGCAGTTCATAGCAGCTGGAGTCATTTCCATACATCGGTGAGTCGAAATTCCGTAGAACTTATGCTTATAGCAATTCCCTTCATTTGCAAACGACTTTTTTGTCCAATGACATAGTTCAACAGCCGAATGGTTATACACGCCGTACTTTGCCTTCTGTAATTTTGTTTTTAGAGATAATGTAATTTGGATAAGATTGTCTTGTGTCGTATGTGAAACGTGCTCGTCAGAGCAACTCATTAGGATGATTATTCAAAAGCAGCATTTAAAGTTTGCAATATTTAAAGCAGTATAGATGAGTTATAATTGTTAGGATTTTGTTTACTTACTAGAATTCTGAACTTTGATATGTGTACATTGTATTTAAAGTACGTATATACATTGGTTCATATATATCGCTTTATTCGATCAGAATAAGCAATACCAAACTTGTTATAAACAATTGTATTACAAGACTTCAGTCCATTTCAGCAGAGCTCAGACAATAAGACGAACATGATTACAGTTAACAACATCACATTTTTTAATGCTATAACAATGAATACTTCCTATAGTGTAATGATTGATACCAATGAAATAATGAATATTGGACTCAAACTTGTAAATTGGAAGAGGATACCTCCAGACAGTGCGATTCATGTCAAGGGAAGAAAAATCAAAAAGGTTTTAATTGCAATTGATGTCACATCTGCCGAATTAATACTTGCAAAAAATTTAGGATGTGATGCGGTAATCGCCCATCATCCATTGGGCTCTGCTGCGCTCAACTTTTACAAAGTCTTTGATAGACATATCGAGTTTATGTTAGAGCACGGAGTTCCACAAGACAAGGCAGCAGATATTGTAAAGAAGATGAAGGATAGAATCAAGGTTAAAAGTCACGCGCATATATATACTGACGTGGTATCCGCAGCGAGAATTTTGGGAATGCCTCTCTTAAATATTCACCAGCCATGCGATGAGTATATGAGAAGAAAAATCTTAGACAAGATAAAAACAGGTTATCCTGATATGGTTTCAGATATAGTAAAATCAATAGAAGAGATTCCTGAATTTAGAAACTCACATACTAGAATAAAGGTTTGCTATGGAAGTAAAAAAAATAAAATTGGAAGGTGGGCTCTTGTTATTGCTGCAGGAACGAATGGAGGATTTCCAATTGCTAAAGCATATTTTGAACATGGAATTTCAACCGTAATCTATCTGCATATTGATTATAAGGATTTAACGAAAATGTATGAGGAAAAGCTGGAAGGAAATCTTATTATTCTAGGTCATCTCGCAGGCGATTCAATTGGACTAAACGCATTAGCTAATAGATTAGAAGAGAAAGGGCTTGAGACTGTCAGATTGGGAATTATACCTTCAAAGTAAGAAAGGGGAATTATAAGATCGCTTCATGGAAAACTGAAGGACTTATCTAACAATTATATACAGTAATTGTTGCAATTTAGATAATGGCCTTCGTAGTATAGCCTGGTTAGTATAGGCGGCTGTGGGTGAGGGCTCGTAAACGAGCTTGCGGTAGAAACCGCTTGAGGAGGGTTCAAATCCCTCCGAAGGCCTGTATTGAGTATCGTTTTGGTCTGTAGGAATTTAGTATGAACGCAGAGAATATCCCAATTTATAAGGTCAAGTAATATTTTACTTAATATGTTGGCGAAAATACTTTTTAAGTTAAATTATGTAAGCACAGAATGACATGTCAAAGGGTAGGATCTTGATAGTTGACGATGAATTAGATATCACTCTTGCCTTCAAAAAGGGTTTAGAAAGCAATGGATTTTTAGTGGATATATACAATGATCCTGTCATAGCTCTATCTAATTTTAAATCAGAATTTTATGATTTGTTATTAGTAGATGTTCGAATGCCAAAAATGAACGGTTTTGAATTATATCAAGAAATAGAAAAGGTAGACAGAAAGGCCAAGGTTTGTTTTATTACGGCTTTTGAAGTTTATTATCAGGCATTAAAGGAAATATTTCCGACGCTAGACGTAGGGTGTTTTATCCGAAAGCCAATAGAAATTGATGATCTAGTAAGAAGAATAAATTCAGAGCTACATTCAAACAATAATGATAATTAAAGTGTCTAGTTATACTTGAAAATCCTCAGACCAGTAATAGGGATGCTGAATAAACACTTTAATATAAAAATAGGAGTCACGTTTCCACCACAAATAAAAATATAAAAGTTAGTGCTTGAGATTGAAACTGAATTTGTTATATCTTGTGCTTGCTATGATGAATACTATGATGGCTACTCCTAATATGATTGCAGTGATCGGTCCAAATTCTGGTATGATGTGAGTACCTGAAATTTCTATTTTCTCAGCACCATTTTCAAATCCAATTTCTAATGTCCTTACTTCGTTATTATTTGATGTTTCTTCAAAGTCTTTGGGCTGGTCATCAACAAATACTGCGTATTCTTCATCAGTATTTCCTTGTGATTTTGAGTCTATTACGTTTCTTGGAAGTTCAATTACTAATGTTCCGTCCTCTCTTGAAGCAATGTTTATCAATAATGTTGCTTGGGCTGGATCTGCAGTTATACTGGTGACTTCTCCTCCTGTAATATTATACTTGAGCGGAATTCTTTGATTATCTATTGTTACATCAGATGTATTAGCATTCGAGATACTTTGTGCAAATGCCATTTCTATCGCGTTTGAATTAATAAGTGCAACTGATGATAATAGCATTGCAGCCACTATGCATATTCCATAAAACATATTACACTTAAGCGCCACTATCCTGGTATATTTCTCTTACTATTCATTGTCTAGCACCCAATTCTGGTATAGGCTGTATATTGTTATATCTCATCAACTATTTGATTGTAATTACATAGTATACCTCTACTTTGACATAGTATTACAGACAGGGCATTATACTTAAATATGTTACAGTTTAGATTGAAAGCAAACATGTTTTACCAAGAGCAAAAGATCTTTGCTAATAAAAGGAATGTGTGGAGGCTCTAAATTCAAGTTGTCATCGGAAAAAAAAATTATGAAAATTAGTAATCATATATTTCAGCCCAAGCATGAAATTCTTTCCAAGAATGAAGCACAAGAAGTTTTAAAACAATACAACACAAAACCAAGTCAGCTTCCTTATATCATGATAAGCGATAAGGGTATAGAGGACCTTGATGTACGCCCGGGTGACATCATCAAGATTACAAGAAAGAGCCCCACAGCGGGTCAAAGTGTATATTACCGCTATGTTGTAGAAGGTTGAACATATTATGATGGAGATATCGATAGATATGTGGCCTATAATTAATGATATTCTAAGGAGAGAGGGTGTCGCAAGACAGCACTTGAATTCTTATAACGAATTTATGGAGCGTGGGCTTCAGAGCATTATCGATGAAGTCAGTGAAATTGAAGTAGAGACTGCTGAGTACCCATATAAGATTAAGCTAGGAAAAATAAAACTTCAACAGCCAAGAATCATGGAACTAGATGGATCTATAACTCATGTTGCACCAATGGAAGCCCGTCTTAGGAACCTGACGTACGCATCTCCGGTTATGCTTGAATGTAGTATAGTAGAAGACGGCAAAATACTGGAATCCAGATTTATTCATATCGGGGATATGCCTGTTATGGTTAAATCTAACGCATGTATTCTGCATAATTTACCGGAGACTAAATTAATTGAACTTGGGGAAGATCCAAAGGATCCTGGTGGCTATTTCGTAATCAATGGCTCAGAACGGGTAATTGTTGGTCTTGAAGATCTCTCCTACAATAAAATCATTGTCGATGCTGAAGAAACAACGGGTACCTTGCTCTACAAAGCTAAAGTATATTCTTCAATTGTGGGATATAGGGCCAAACTCGAACTGATTATGAGACCAGACGGCTCAATAGTAGCAAAAATACCCGGTTCTCCAGTTGATATTCCATTGATTACTCTTGTTCGAGCATTGGGGTTAGAATCTGATAAAGATATTGCGAATGCAGTTTCCCTAAATGAACAAGTTCAAGACGAACTAGAACCATCTTTTGAAAAAGCAGGGGAAATCATAACAAGCAGAGATGCAATCATATACATAAGCAAGAGAATTGCTCCTGGTATGCTGGAGGAATTCCAAATAAAACGTGCGGAAACTCTTCTGGATTGGGGTTTGTTACCACATCTTGGAAAGAATCCCGACAATAGGCATGAAAAAGCGCTATTCTTAGGTGAAGCTGCATGCAAATTAATCGAGTTAAAATTGGGTTGGATAGATACGGATGATAAAGATCATTATGGTAATAAGGTTATAAAATTTGCTGGTCAGATGCTCGCAGATCTCTTTAGAACTGCTTTTAGAAACCTGATAAGAGATATGAAATATCAATTGGAACGCTCAGGACAGAAGCGTGGCATTAATGCAGTTGCTGCGGCTGTAAGACCAGGAATAATATCAGATAAGCTAAATAATGCAATTGCAACGGGCAATTGGGGTAGAGGCAGGGTAGGTGTTACACAACTTCTTGATAGGACAAATTATATGTCAACTATTAGCCACTTGCGTAGAATACAGTCTCCTTTAAGCAGAAGTCAACCTAACTTTGAAGCAAGAGATTTGCATGCTACTCACTTTGGTAGAATTTGTCCTGCGGAGACGCCTGAGGGTTCTAATTGCGGTCTTGTCAAGAATCTTGCTCTTTCTGCCATAATTTCAGTCAGTGTTTCATCGGCAGAAATCATTGAAAAATTGTATGAACTAGGTGTTCAGCATGTTGATGAGGCAAATCAGAACCTGAGAGGTACAGGCAGTAGAATATTTGTTGATGGACGATTAATTGGTTATGCCGAAGATGGTCAGGTTTTAGCTAACACATTAAGAAATATGAGAAGGTCAGGAAAAATACATCCTCATGTTGGAATGTATTTTTACTCATCTTTGAATAATAATGCTACTAAACGGTTCTATATAAGCTGTAACGCAGGTCGTGTTCTAAGACCACTCGCTATCATCAAAGATGGCAAAGCCTTGATGAATATTGAAATAACCGAAAAGATTGCAAAGAAATTTGTTTCTTGGACAGACCTTTTATATATGGGTATAATTGAATTGGTTGATGCAAACGAAGAAGAAAATTGTTACGTTGCTATAGACTTAAAGAAAATAGAAAATGTTCATACCCATTTAGAAATATTTCCATCAGCAATTCTAGGAGTTGGTGCGTCAATTATACCATATCCTGAACACAATCAGTCGCCGCGGAATACGTATGAGAGCGCTATGGCAAAACAGAGTCTTGGATTCTCTACTCCGTTGATGAACGCGAGCACGTATGTAAGGCAACATTTTATGCTTTATCCACAGACTCCGATGGTAAGTACAAAGGCTATTAACCTCTTGGGTCTAGATGACCGTCCAACGGGACAGAACTGTATTGTAGCCGTTCTGCCATTTGAAGGTTATAATATTGAAGATGCTGTGGTGTTCAATAAATCTTCAGTCGATAGAGGCTTAGGAAGGACATTTTTTTATAGGGTATATGAAGCGGAGGCAAAGCAATATCCAGGTGGAATGAAAGACAACTTCGAGCTTCCGGCATCGGATACTAACATCCGGGGATATAGAGGAGAAAAAGCGTATAGACTGCTTGAACAGGATGGAGCAATAATGCATGAGGCAATAGTAACTGGTGGAGATATTCTTATCGGCAAAACATCACCTCCGAGATTTATGGAAGAATACAAAGAATTTGAGGTTAAGGGCCCTTATCGTAGAGATACATCAGTGGGAGTGAGACCATCCGAAAACGGCGTCGTTGACAGCGTAATAATGACTCAGTCCGTTGAAGGTGGTAAGATGTACAAGATCCGAGTAAGGGATACACGTATACCAGAAATAGGTGACAAATTCGCATCACGTCATGGCCAAAAAGGAGTTGTGGGCATGCTCGTAGGGCAAGAAGATCTACCATATTCAGAAGATGGAGTCGTGCCTGATATAATGATAAATCCACATGCTTTTCCATCAAGAATGACCGTTGGACAATTTATGGAATCACTTGGAGGAAAAGCTGCATCACTTAGAGGAAGAATTGTTGATGGCTCTGCGTTCCTAGGTGAGAAATTGGATAATATAAAGGACGTAATGGAGCAATACGGATTCAAACACAGCGGCAAAGAAATTATGTATGATGGTAGAACGGGAAAAAGATTCCCTGCTGAAGTATACGTTGGTGTTGTATATTATCAGAAACTGCATCATATGGTCGCTGACAAAATCCATAGCA
This sequence comes from Thermoproteota archaeon, assembly GCA_046733815.1. Taxonomy (GTDB): domain Archaea; phylum Thermoproteota; class Nitrososphaeria; order Nitrososphaerales; family Nitrososphaeraceae; genus JAJNBK01. The sequence goes on from JBKPPX010000229.1 coordinate 7,264, forward strand.
GAGCGCGCGGACAAGTGCAAATGCTTACAAAGCAGCCTACTGAAGGTAGGGCACGAGGAGGAGGTCTTAGGTTTGGAGAAATGGAGAGAGATTGTCTAATTGCCTATGGCGCCTCGATGATGCTGAAGGACAGGTTATTGGAGGAATCAGATAAGGCAGAAGTTAATGTCTGCGAACGCTGTGGCCTTTTATCATATTATGATGTAAAACAGAGAAGATATATTTGCAGGGTTTGTGGTGAGAAAGCCAAAATTTCATCAGTTGTAATAGCGTATGCATTTAAATTGCTATTACAAGAAATGATGAGCCTGAATGTGGCTCCACGGTTATTAGCCAAGGAGAAGGTCTAGAGGCCCAGAACAGAGAGCTGACAAGAGAGATGGAAGAATCAGTAAAAATCTTAGGAGGAATAAAGTTTAGTGTATGGTCACCCGTAGAGGTTCGTAAGTTCAGCGTTGCAGAAATAACAGCTCCAGAGACCTACGACGAAGATGGAATGCCCGTACAAGGCGGATTGATGGATAATCGTTTAGGAACGCTTGAACCAGGCCAAAAATGTGGTACCTGCGGTAATACATCTGCAAAATGTCCTGGCCATTTTGGTCATATTGAACTAGCAGAGCCAGTCCTTCATATTGCATTTGTTGATGATATCCACAAATTGCTACAGATTACATGCAGATCATGTAATAGAATCAAACTCGATCCAGAAGAATTAATTAAATACAAA
>JBKPPX010000230.1:0-3298 GCA_046733815.1 Thermoproteota archaeon
CAATTTATGCGAGAGCAAAGCCAGACTTGTATTGTGTGAATATAAGAGAATTTAAATCTATATCCAAAACAGAATTGCTTCATCTGAACACAATGTCCATCTAACCCAATAGCCATATTGGATGCATGTACTGTGAAATTAGTAAACTTTGAAGTTACAAGTCCCTAACCTTATATGTATGGATTTTCGATTAAAGTAAGTATCATAAATTACAATGACAAATTCAATAGAGAATGTTAAAGGAGGAGGAGCAATTGTCAGAAATACTCTTCCAGAAGATTTCCCGAAAATAGTACATTTACAAAAAGAATCATTTCCATATCTTGCTCGTTATGGGAATATATGGCGTCCAGAAGAGCTTGAAAGCCATGTAAGGATCTTTCCTCAAGGACAATTCGTCGCCGTCGAGCCAGATGGTACAGTGGTTGGTTCTGCAAGTAGTTTTATAGTTACTCTTAATCCCGAATATGCTGAACATACATGGATAGAGATTACTGCAAACGGTATGTTTACAAATCATAACCCTAATGGGGATAGTCTTTATGGAGCTGATATCTCGACACATCCAAAATTCAGACATGAAGGAATAGGAAAGATGCTGTATGAAACAAGAAAGGAATTGGTAATGAGGTTGAAATTACGGAGAATGATAGGAGGAGGAAGGTTATTGAATTACTGTGAATATGCAGACAAGATATCTGCATTAGAATATGCACAAAGAGTAATCAAAGGTGAGTTAAGAGATCCTGTTCTCTCATTTGAGTTAGATAATGAATTTAAATTTATTAAAATACTTCCTAATTATTTGAATGATATTCGTTCTTTGAACTATGCTAGTTTTATAGAGTGGTTGAATCCAAGATATCTTTAGAGTCAATAGTAGAAGATAGATGTATTTTTTTATTATATTATTCATACTACAATAACATGCAAATATATTAAATTGCTGGATTTGAACATCTGCGCTAATTGGAACTAAAGGAAGCTCATGGTTGTTGTTCTAGAGTTAGAATAGTTTGCCCTGTTTGTCCTATGATTACTTCTGATATTCAAAAAGCGAATCTGATCCATAATAATGAATAATTCTTGTTTTTCTGTGCCAAAAGATTAAATATAATTTGAAAATACATATAGACTATTCATTAGGATTGATGAGCCAAACAAATGCTGCTGCCGCTATATTTAGTATAATCGTTATAGTAATAAGCAATAGTAATAGTATTTTTCTTTTATTTGTTAATGATAACAGCAACAGCATTCTAGCATATGCTCAAGGACAGAGAGTAACTTTTCTTACAGATGATGGTGTTTCAATCGTAGGGACTTATTATACCCCGGCATCAGGCACCAACAACTCTAAACCAACAGTAATTCTTCTGCATATGTTGGGAAGAGACAGAAATACATGGAATACTTTAGCATCTACATTAAGCGAAAAAGAAGGTTACGCTGTACTATCTATAGATCTCAGAGGTCATGGTGAAAGCATCAAGCAAAATGACAAGACTATCTCTTATCAAACATTTACAGAAGAGGACTTTAATAAAATGGTTTTAGACGTAAAAGCAGCAAAACAATTTCTTACCGGACAAAAGAATGCTAATCCAAATACAATATCTATAGTTGGTGCTAGTATTGGTGCTAATGTAGCATTAAACTATGCAGCATCAGATCCTACAATAAAATCAGTTGTATTACTTTCTCCAGGAATAAACTACAGAGGAGTGTCTACTTCAGAGGCAATAACAAATTACAAAAATCCAATTTATATTGCAGCCACAGAAGGAGATTCTGAATCAGCAAAGGATTCCCAAACACTTTGTAATAAGATAAACTGTGATGGAAATATAAGGATATATTCTGATAATAGTAGAAGTCATGGTACAAATATGTTATCGGATCTGTCATTAAGCCCTCCATTACAAGATTTGATATTATCTTGGTTAAAGTAGTCTTTTCATTCTTCTTTATCTAGTTAATAAAAATTAAAAATAAAATTCACAATAAAAGATATATGTTATAGTTTCGAATTACAAAGATGTCTGAACTTGCTTTTACATTAGACTCCTTCTTTTGAAGATCTACTTTATCTCTCATATTTTCTAGTGGGGACACTTTTGTATTTGAAGAAGTTATTTATTTCATCCAATTCAAAGCCAGATTTTCTCCCATTCTATAATTTTTCTTCTCTCTGTTATACATTCGTAGGAATTATCTTGATTAACTTGATTAATTTCTATATCTAAAGAAGTGGATCTTCATTTAATTGCGGATATTTTAAGAAAAATATGCTTATATATTAGTATCCTTCCTTACCCAAATCTTTCCATTTTTTACAAACTGTGATAATCTTTCGTTGACGGTTAGAATATTTTATTAGATCACAACAGCCATCATTGTATATGAAGTTTTAGCAATTGTAAAATGGATCAACATTTACATGTACAATCATCTTACTTTTTTTAATTAATCTTATGTATAACTCTCTCTCTTGTAATGTCATTTTAAATATACTAATGCAATAATGTAAAAGAATAAGCATCTTTATATCTATAAGATTGAATAGAGAGAGGAAAGAGATTACACATATGTCTGACTGCTATCATAACTTTGAAAAACTATGTAATGACATATTTGCACTCAGTTCCACTATACGTTCTGCTGTAGTTATTGACAAAACTGGAAAACTTGTAGCAGGAGGAATGCGACAAGGTATAAAATCAATGGAAGACAAAGGAGATTCTCAAAAACTATACGTAGAATTTGCTCTTAGAAGTGTAATGCGTGAAGAATTTGATAAAGAGTTTGGTAGAACAATTTATAGTTTTTCAGAAAGAGAGAAGATAAAACTTGCTTCGTTTCCTTTAGATGATGATCATCATATATTACGAGTTTCCATAGAGAAAGAAGAATCCCATCATAGCGAAATAATTGACAAGATAATAAAGATTATCGGCAACAACATTACAACATAAGACCAAAAATAGACATTTTATTCGTTCATTGCCTTTTATATTTTTTATATCTTCTGGCAAATATTTCTTTATTTTATCTCATTATATATATTACACTTCAAAAACTGTATTGCTGAATTTTTCTTAATATCTCTTGATATTAGAATACTATCATTTTGTTTGATATTTGCATTCACATAATTGTCTTGGGCTTCTGCTTGTAGACCAATACCAATAGATGATTTGGCTAAAATGTAGAAGAATAATTATTTGAATAAGAAATGAAAACTCTAATTTGTAATTATCGACTTATAAATACAAGAATCTTTTTATTAAATGATAAG
>JBKPPX010000231.1:0-2088 GCA_046733815.1 Thermoproteota archaeon
CAAGTCAACCTTGACTTTGCCTGAATCAATGTCCACCTTGTCGATAAGCTCAAGCTCCATTATCGAAACTCCAATTTCAGGGTCGACAATCTTGGTCAGTTCTTCAAAGATTTTTCTTCGAGTCTGCTGTATCTGCTCTTCTTGACTCATTATATAAGAATTTCTCGGATACTATATTTAACTATTCTATAAAGGAATCATGAAAATGCCGAGTATTATTAGTAAATTAGTTATTTCTAAAGTCATTAGACATGGTTGCTTCACCTACCCATTATCGGGTTATCGGAGGCAATGCTTGCCAAGGAAGGTGGCATGGTCGCTAGGATTATTAGCCTCTCGGCGGTGATAATCAAGCAGAAACAATGTCATGCTCATCTGATCGGCATTTTATCATCAAGAAAATATATACACACTTGTACAAGGGCGTATTGAATAAGCTGACTACTTTATACTCTAGACAGACTAGCCATATATCGTAGGGCCGTGAAACGTGTTTGTGACAGATAGCTCGGTCTCGGTGAAATCTTCAGATTGCGGCAATCCACTGACCGCAGATCAAACTCCTTGGCTAATATGCAGGAGCATTAAAAAGATCTTTCAGTAGTCGTCATTGAGACGGTCCATATTAGAGAGAATTGACCGAGTTGGAGCAAGATCCCAAATAATTAAAAAGTACTCTATTCCTACTGCAATTGCAGCATTTGCAAGCGCATTTACTGGGCTCATAACAAACAATGTGTTCCTAGATCTAGGTATTGGTATACTCTCGGAAAAGCATCATTGATCTTGGGCTTAATAGCTCCGACAAAGAAAATCGGCTGTGCCAGCTCGGAAGGGTAATGCGAGATTCAGTGCATATTCAATTTCCAATAAACGCGAGAATAGTTTGATATCGATAACCTGCCGAAAGTCTACAACCTTAAAATAAACCGCCTGCGGTGCACATTTGATACAATATATGTATAGGTCCCGTCCGACGGAGAAACTCAAGGATGATGTACTTAAGTTCCTTTCTTCAATGAACCAAGACCATTCGATATTGTATTATGACATCATTGGAAGCGAGGCACATTCAATAATGCTCCATGAAAAGGGGCACATTACACTTAGCGAATTAAAAAACATCCTGTCTGCTCTTGAGGAGGCAAAGAAAAACCCGACTAACATCAGGACAGAAGAATATGAGGACATCCATGAAGCCCTTGAAGCGTTTGTTATACAACGTTCCGGAATGGACGCTGGAGGCAAGATGCATATTGCAAGGTCAAGAAATGACCAAGTAGTGCTAGATATAAGGATGAAGATACGTGACGATATCAACCAAATCTGTGCGGCTTTATCTAACTTAATAGAGGGACTCGTAGAGAGAGCAAAAGAAAACAAGCAAGTTCCGATGCTAATGTACACCCATTTACAACAGGCCCAAATAGGGACCTTCTCGCATTTCTTGTTGTCCTACGCCTATGGCCTGATGCGCGATATGGAGCGGCTGTATCTGACATATCATAGGATAAACCAGTCTCCACTTGGGGCGTGCGCGATAGGAGGCTCGTCTATTCCTATCGACCGGAAAAGAACGGCAATACTGCTTGGCTTTGACAGCTTGATAAAGAATTCTATTGATGCTACCAGCTCACGGGATGCATTTCTAGAGTATGGTTCAACACTTGCAATACTCACAAGCACGCTTGGAAGGATTGCTGAGGATTTCATTATCTGGTCAACCACAGAATTTGGCTACATAGAGCTTGCAGAATCATATACGTCTACATCCAGTGCAATGCCGCAAAAGAAGAACCCTGATCCCCTGGAGTTGACAAGGTCAAAGGCAGCGATTGTCACCAGCAACCTTGTATCAATGCTTGGCATAGTCAAGGCTCTCCCATCCGGCTACAGTCGAGACTTACAGGACATCAAGGCGCCATTGCACGGATCTTCTGCTATAACCCTTGACACAATCAAGATGATGGACCATATAGTAAGGTCGTTGCAGGTAAATAAGGAACGCATGAGGCAGGCTGCAAATACCAGCTATGCAATTGCAGTGGACATAGCAGAGCAGCTTGTGATGCAAAAGAAGATACCTTT
>JBKPPX010000232.1:0-3164 GCA_046733815.1 Thermoproteota archaeon
TAGCCGCCGCCCGAGTAATCTGCTATAGTCATCTCACCTGATTTAGTTAAACCATTATTATCAATCACTTTGCCTTCACCATCTGTTGCTGTAGCAGAAGCTGCCAGAGCACTAGTTATGACTGCTGGACCAACGCCTCCACTACTACTAGTGTCATCAATACTGCCAGGGCTGCTGTCAACGTGACCATAAAAAGCCACAGGTGCCAGTAAGGTTATGCTAGCTAGTGTAACTGCTCCTAATCCAACAGCGAGTAAGAACAGTGGCATACCTCCTCCTCTTCTCTTGTTCTCTTTCTTCTCCTCCACTACGAACGGTGATTCCGCACCAACAGAGCGGTTTGCGCTTAATTTTCCTGGCAGTATTTCATTGCTCATGCAATTTTATATGGCTGACTGGTAGATTAGGTCTGCTTAGAAGATGGTATTACAAATCATAAGCTTTTCAAACTAAGAACTCGTAATTCTTATAAAGAATAGTCGACAATAGTTATTATATTCAATTCTTCAACAGCAAATGTGTAAAAAGACAGAGGCTAGTTTATGTAGGTGTCGATTAGGATCTGTTTAATTAGGCTGGGACGGGCTATTCAATGCCATAGTTCCCTCATAACAAGAAATGGACCGGGAGGTGGGATTTGAACCCACGACCTAAGCAACAATTTGTTAAGCTGGTTTGCTTCCAATCTATACGGTGAGCTAGGAAAGGAGACTTAACTGTTCAAATCCCACCCGCTCCATATTTTTCCTTTTTGGATGGTCCCTTGCATGTACCTCCAAGCAAAGTTTTGTAAAAACAAAGGAATTCAATCAAATTTGACTGTCTTGCAGGTTTAGACTATCTGAAGTGCTTACATCTATAAGGCTCGTTAATGATAGGGAAAAGAGCTCCAGATGTACGTCTAATGATATAACTGATAACGGCGGACTAACTAACCAACTAGTGGAACTAACACAGATTTTCTATTCGGGTAGCTGTGCAAAGAATTACCTTCTAGCCATTTTTCTCATCTCAATACCATAACATTAAGGAGAAACGCTTAACTGACATCCTATAGGGGATTTTTTAATGAAATCTCTTAATACTAAGATTAGCCTTGCAGGCATGAGTTCGTTCCTTTTGGTCGCAACATCACTTCTAGGCTTTAGCTCTGTGATGCCCACAGTAACAGCTACAACAGCAACAACTGATGAGGACACTACTACAACAACTACCACATCACCACAAGCAGGAATAATACAGCTATCGCCAGAACCAGTCTACCGAGAACGGCAAATAACCGTAAGCGAAACTGCAGTAAACCAGACCCATGTTCAGTTAGCCGTCTCTGGAAATGGAACGCTGACTTTGCCAAACACAACAGAGACTATCAGTACCACTAGCACGGGAAGCCAAATACTATCATTGGATGGCACTGGAGCTGGAAAAGAAGTGATTACTACAGAGGATGGAAGCGAGAGTGCAACTGCAACAATCTATGGAATAGCACGATTTGGTATGGAAGGGGGTAGGGGAATTACAATAGCATTACTTGATACAGACTCTACTGGCAGACTAGCACCCCTTGATGGTATGATACTGGCAGGTCAAATAGAAATCCCTCCACCTCCAGAGGAAGCCGCCTTAATCACGTTGTGGGAGTGGCAGAGCGGGATACCATTACCACCATCACCTACTCCTACTGAAGAACCTTCTCCTCTAACAGAAACAACGACAAATGCTACTACTACTCCTGGCGCCGATGGAGCAGCAGCACCTGATGAAGAAGGAGAATAATAAACAACTACAACAATACCGCCAACACCGTTGCTGGAATAACAACAAAGATAGCAGAGCAAGCAGTTGCCACTGCCTCTTGCTCTCCCTTCTTCTCGGTATTATAGTATATCATCTCAGCGCTTTTTAGAAGATTGCAGGTGGTGCTTTGTCCATGTTATCCATTAACTCTGATACTGGGGTGATTGGATTTATCTTCAAATCATTCCATGCCATGAGTCCTGCTTCCATCGCAAAATCTCTGACAGCCTCGATGCTATCTGCTTCAATCATTCCTATGATAAAGTGTTCAGGGTCGAAATGGTCAAATGATAGCACTTTTACGCCATATTTTTGCGATACTGACGGAATTTGCTTCCATCCAGCCACTGCAGCTTCACGAGATGCCTTATTTGCAATAGGACAGATATTTGGTGGATGTGTCATTGTAAGTCCATATCTTTTTCTTGTTGTTGTTGACATAAAATTGGTCTATTGAGACTAAATTGATAAGGATTTCGCTGAGAATATTAATCATAGAGCTAGGAGAGCTTTGGTGGGATTTGAACCCACTACCTCAGCTCTAATGTTTTATGAATAATAACTGACGAATTATCTCTTTCTCTAACCCACATATGATTAGCTTAGGATGCCTATCCTTCTTCTCCTCCTCGTGTGTCGTCACTTGGTGGTGGCTCTTCTTCTGTTGTTGATGATGGTGTTCCTCCTTCTCTACTCCATCTCCTCTTCGGCTGATGGACTAGGGACAAAATAAAGATGACTGGTGATGGTGCCTAACAATGACAACAACTGCATCACATTTTACTTCCTGAGTTTGAGATAAAGTCTTTTAAATTCTTGATAAGAGTTGGGATCGCTCTTATCTACTGATGATGCATGTGTTAGAAATGTCTCCTCATAATATCTGATTATAAAAGGTTTCATGTACTCTATCAACCTCTCATCATCAATGATTTTACGATTGACATTAAATGAAAGGTAGTCTAGAGTACCAAATATACGATAATACACTATACTTCTAGCATTGTCGTACTGAGATTCTGGAGGTATTTTAGTAAGTTCTCGATCTAATTCTCGTAGTCCAGAGAAGATGCGATCTCCTAATGTGATCTGATCTATTCGTTTAGAACGACGATATGTCACAATAGTATAAAATAATGCTGTGGCGTATATTCCAGCAGCAATAATCTGAATGTATTCAGAGCAGTTGTTATTTCCAACATGTCTGTGAATATATCTGTCTCTCTCTATATGTAGGAAATATAATCTTCGTAGTATGATTTTTAGAGTAGTGGCTGTATTGATTACTTCACGAGGGTTCGTTTTTCGGTGACGTGGATTATTTTTTGTAATGCTATTATCTGTACCAGTCTATTTTGTTGCTGAAA
>JBKPPX010000233.1:0-3083 GCA_046733815.1 Thermoproteota archaeon
GGCTTTCTTGACACTGCCCCACAGGCATCCCTACCGGAGAAGGATAACTATCCGGCTAAAATGACGTCAATCGATTCGGTTTACGGAAAGTTATCTTTCCTTGCCCAGCCTCTCGTCTTCAGCAATCTGGCTCTGCCAGACAAATCTAGCCTTACGCCTTATGGGGCTGACGCGCCGGAATGGCGGGATTCGACGAAGAAGGCTTTGGCCCAATCGTATTAATATTACCTTTATAATGTTAACATCAATATTATGTCATTATTTCTGGACTCATAGAATTATGTTGATATCTTTGCATAATATATTTTTGTTGAGTAGGTTCTTGTTATGCTAACCAGGCTCATATCTGCTTGAACCCAGATATAGCGGGTTCACATAATATTTGTTAATTATATTGTTATCAATATGAAGTAACATATTGTGGCACCAAGGGGATGTGAATCAAATTTGACATTATAATTAGGCCCGGAATATATTTACTACAATTATGATTTCTATAAATGAAAGTTTGTCCTTTACGAGATCCATCCGAAAGAATAGAAATCCAAGAACGCCAATTGTATAAGCATAAGACCACCTTTCGATGATTCAATATGGAGGATTTAATTGAAAAAAATTGTTTGAAGCATTATCGATCAACAGAATAAATATTATACATAATCAAATTCTCTTTTCAGAAAACTTGATTGTTGTTGCAGCTGTTATTTCTGCTGTTTGCATTTTTGCCTTTTTGTCCTAAGCATTCTGTAATTCTTTGATTTTAGATAAAGACATTAGCTGTGTTTTTGCTTACCATTTCTTTTATAAGGTCTGTCTTGTTATGACATAAGGAGACTAATAATGCACATAAATACAGTATTAGTAATATTTATTATAGCCATTGTAATCGGAGTCCCATTGCTAGGAATAACAAATTTTGTTGATAATATTATCTATAATCATCAAGCATTTGCTACTCATATGGATACTGCTACCTCCAATGAAAAAACAATTGTACATCAGGGAATAGTTGCTTCGAGTCCAAATCCTCAGATTGTACCCCAGCCAAATGAACAACTCGAATCAGCAGTTATATTACCTTATAGAATTGATGGCTCAATCTATAAAGGAGTTTTAACATTTACAGCAACCAAACCAGTAGAGGTAACATTTAGTCATAGAATTCCTATAGATAATACTACACTTTCACAACTGGACATGCAAAAATTTGGAAAATTATTTGTACGTCATTTGACTGCCTTTCCAGGAAATATATCTGCTATATCAAGAATTATCCCTGATTATAGTGGAAGTACATCACCATATTTCTCTGCATCGATTCCTTTTGTAGCTAGTTCAGTTGTGCTTCGTACAAATGCAGTGCCATTTATTGCTGCTTATGAAGTGTCTGCAGATATAATTCAGCCTAAGGTAATTAAGCACCTTGAAAATGCTAATACTACTAGTGCTACCGATAATTCCACAGTTAGGTAATACAAAGAAAAAACCAATAGTAATAGTGCTATCAGAAAGTCTTAATCATCTTCTTGCTCTCTCACTAGTGACAGTATAGTATCTTAGCTTACCCTTCTATTTTGTTAATAGTCTTCTGAGAGGAAAGACTCTACTGTGCTATTTCTCAGTGGAGTGTTTCAATCTCTATATCGATAATGTGTCGTTCTCTTCTATATTCTTGGTCTTGTGTACCTCCTCTCTTGCTTCTTCATTATTCTCTTATGCAGTATGTCTTCAAGTGTTTATAATAATAATATTGCTGTTGCTTCTTTTTCTCCTTCTTTTTTTGCTGCTCCTGTTCCTATTTCTTATTCATTAGTTTATTCACGGTTTGATAAACTCATATGAAAAATAAGGCTTGAAATAGCAGAGAGGGAGATAGCAAAGATGCCTTGCCGCAAAGTTATGTTTACTATAAATTTACTTGATATTGAATAGAAAACTCTACTACAAAAGCTATATCTCTTGTAGACGAGAAAATAGATTACATGCTACAACAAAGACAAATTGTTGTCAAAGCCTCAGGTAAGCAAATAAAATATCTAGTACGTGCAAAATATGCCATCACCAGATTTTATTCTATAGAATTGATGATCATATTTGTCAATGATGCCATACATAGGAATGTGTCACGTCTGGGGTATGAAACTAGTCATTGCTAATGAAGCGGTTGCGACAGCATGGACATTACCACGACTACTAATACCTTGAATCTGTGTAATTAGATTTGAAATTGTTGTAATAGTACCTTCTGATACTGTTTGAAGTTTATTCCAGTTTGTAGTAGCTATCTGTTGACTCTGAAGATATGCTAATCCAGCTAAGAACAAACCTACTATTACAGCTGATAATTTGATTACTTTCTTCAAAAACATATCCAAATAGAACACCTACAAAAAAGCCGCCACCTGGAGTAGCAGCAGTAGGCGCAAAAGTCTCAACAATATTCATATTTTAGTTGCTGCTCCTTAGTTCAGCAGTCTTCGTTATGCAGTGACTAATTTCATAACTCTGTCGTGGCTCAGTCCTATATATATGGTAACGTTGACTGATATCAACATCCAAGTTATAGAATGAAAATATGTAATAGTATATTTCGTATAGGCTGGATCTCTTGTATTTATTTCATTACCTACTGCTTTGATATCTTGTCTTCTTGTAATATCATGTAATCTATTTTTATTATCTACAAAAGCGATAGCTTTTGTAGTAGACTCTTCTATCCTCTAATAGATGAATTTATAGTCAGTTATATAACAAACAGAGATTGAGTGGCAACATCTGAAAAATAGTCTATGAATCTAACGATATAACTTTAGCCGGAATCAAGGTTGTAAATATCTCTAATAAAGCCATTTTAGCAAAGTACCTTATTATTAACGGGTATTTATGGTAATCAACACCATTTTATACCATTATTTATATCCTTTGAGTGATAGTATAGACAGATGTCAACAAAAAAACAAGACCGAAAGGAAGAAGAGATAGCAACACAATTTCAACGAGAACAAGAGCAAGCTGTCAACAAAGCATTAGATGAAACTAGAGATAATATCAAGAAAACAACCAATGAAGCAAGAAAAGAGATT
>JBKPPX010000234.1:0-14286 GCA_046733815.1 Thermoproteota archaeon
CATCACCCTTCTTGACTGTCAGAGAAACAGGATCATAGGAAGGATTGCCAGGAGTAGCTGCACCTACAGGAATAGTTAGAGTAGCAGCAGCTGCTCCTCCTGCTCCTGCTGGAGTACTACTACTTGCATTTCCTGCGGTGGTGGCGCTGGTAGTAGTAGCTGATGATATACCAGTCCCAGAAGTTGTCGATTGAGATTGGTTTGCAGTTCCAGTCGCTACCGCCACATTTGTTTGTGTTGGTTCTTCTACGAACAATTTTGCCTTCATATTATAGTGGAGCAGGCCACAGTATTCCCTGCACTGAATCAAATATTCGCCAGTCTGATCAAACATATTCCACACTGTATTAACTCTGCCTGGAACTGCATCCATTAAGATCGTAAAATCAGGGATATTAAAACTGTGGATAACATCTTGGGATACAACCTCAAATCTATAGGGTACTCCCTTTTTTACATGTAACTCTCCTATTTCTTTGGTTCCATCTGCATGTTCAAAAGTCCAGAACCATTGCTGTCCAATAACTTTAACAATTTCAGATTCTGGAGGCGCATGTTCTAGTGCCCTTTCTACATTCCATGATTCTGCTCCCACCCAAGTAAGAAGACTAATTACAACACCAACATAAACCCATTCTACTGTAGCGTGACCCATTATCGATGTGCACCCTCCATTCGTCCTCTTGGCTGATTTTTCTTATTAGATTCGCGGAATCTCCAAATTATATATACAATACTACCTTGGACACAAGCGCCAACAACAAATGCCACTACCATTAGTCTATAAAATGTAGACCATATTTCTACACGTCTTACAACATAATTCCCTGTAGGTTCTTGAGCAAGAGCATATTCAGCAAGGCTCAAAAAAGATATAATCACTAAGGGGACAACGGTCAAAAGTAAACCCGACTTTGAATAATATGATGCCATGTGGATCACTATTTCTGAGCACAGTTGAGCTCTACATCTAATTTAAGGTTTTTGAATTACTCGTTAATGTACCTGTGTATACCCATTACATTCACTGCAGACAGAGAGTAAATCTTACTCTCATGCTTTAATATTGTCAATGCTGCATTACGCATATGCCATTGATAAAGCACTTCAGGTTTTAAATCAAGCAAGATAGAGATAACAGCTTTTATTGGATCTAGATGAGTAATCATTAGGATATTTTTGTCTCTATGCTTTTCTGCAATCTCATCAAGGAGACTCTTTAGTCTTTGTTTTACTGATGTAAAAGTTTCAACTCCATGGCTAATTAGTGTCTTATCATTCTCAGTGTAGAATTTTAAAAAGAGATTTCCATATTTCTTAATTATATCCTCATATTTCATCCCGACAAGTTTACCGAGATCAATTTCATACAGTCGTTCATCTATTTTGTAATTCATTCCCAATGTTTTACAAACGATCTTTGCAGTTTCGATAGTGCGTATGACAGGACTGACAAATACTTCTTCTATTGGCACATTCTTCAGATATTTTGCAGTATCAGAAACCTGCTGTTTTCCATATTTTGTAAGATGTGACTCAATATGTCTACCTACCAAGATTCTATTTACATTATTATCAGCCTGCCCATGACGCATAAGTACTACGAGTGGCAAATAAAATCATTAAAATTCAGCAAGATATGAGAATATTAATTTTCGCCAACTAGATAATTAAATCCAATGCTTCTTTTTTCATTTTTTTGATCATAAAAAATTGAAATGCAACTCTTGGATCATTGCATAAGCTTAATATCTAATTATTCATGAAATGAATTGACCTATATTATGAGAGTAGGAATAATTGGAGGTACGGGAGGCATGGGGAAAGGTTTTGCTCTAAGATGGTGTTTTGGCCATGACGTTATTGTAGGCTCCCGTGATGCACAAAAGGCAAAAGAGGTAGCTCAAACTTACACAGAAGTTGCCAGGGAAGCATATGGAAACAGTATGACTGGCAGTATTTCAGGAGATGATAATTTTTCTTTGGCTAAAAATTCTGATATCTTAATTTTATCTATTCCATATGAGTCTATCAATGACACATGTGATAAACTGGCAAGAGAAGTTAGGAATAATTGTGTTGTTGTTTCGCCAATAGTTCCCATGGCCAGAACAGATGCTGGGTTCATTTACCTACCTCTTGAAGAAGGAAAAAAATTTGCCGCAGAGATCGTAGCATCCAAGTTACCGCCTAGATCCAGGATTGTTTCAGCATTTCACACAATCTCGGAGATTAAGCTGATAAATGTAAAAAGGAGCCTCGATGCAGATACCTTCGTATGCGGAGATGATCAGAGTACAGTAGCTATTTTAAATACTTTAATTTCTGAGATTAATGGGCTTCGTTCTATATATTTAGGTCCATTGTCCATGACATATCAAGCAGAAATACTAACCCCTATGCTACTAAATGCAGCTAAAAGGAACAAGATGAAACATCCGGGTATTAGATTAGTGTAAAGAATAATGAGATACAGAGAAGGAAATGGAGAGAGAAGCCGTCGTGGTAGAAATTGGATGTCTGCAATGGGTGTCCTCTTCATAGTGATGGCTGTTATCATCGCACTAAGAAATCTCTATTTTGTCACGACAGAATTTTCTTTTGAATTTTATGTTGATAACTATACCAATGGCCAACTCACAAATGAAAAATTTGTCATTGCTATGTTAATTGCTGGCGGAATTTTGCTATACTGGGGTTACTTCAAAAAGAAAGAAGATTATGGACCTCCAGATGAACATGAACGACGCAGGTTTAACTATGGAAAATAGTCGTCTAGGATAAGATAACCGATCTACAGTATATTTAATAATTATTTATGACCATTATGATATGATTTAGATTGGGTCTAACAAATCGTCTTTCAACAGTAATTAAGCAAAAAGTGAATCAACTTCTTGATAAGTATGAGGATCCACGGCAAGCACTTGATTATTCTCATGTGAAACAAACTGAAATGTTAAACAAGTTACGTAGAGATATTGCAGAAGTGGTAACTTCTAAAAAGAGACTAGAAATGCAGAAGGTAAAATTGTGGGATAATATTCGTACACTTGATGAGCAAGCTCATCGTTCAATTGATGTGGAGAGGGAGGATTTGGCAAAATTGGCATTAGAGCGCAAGAATTCCAATTTGCTTCAAGTACAAGGCTTGGAAAAACAAATTGCAGAAATGCAAAATGAACAGGAAAAACTTGAACAGACCGAAAAACGTTTGTCTGCGAAAGTTGAAGAATTCAAGTCAAAAAAAGAGGTTATCAAAGCACAATACTCCGCGGCAGAAGCTCAAGTCCGCATTAAAGAAAGTGTTTCAGGAATTTCTGAGGAGATGACAGATGTAGGTATAGCAATGAATAGGGCAGAGGATAAGGCTGAAAAAATGAAAGCAAAGGCTCAAGCTCTAGACGAATTGATAGATTCTGGAGTACTTACAGATTATACATCAAATAAAGACGATATCGATAAAGAACTAGAAAAAATTACAGTAAAAGGTTCAGTAGAAGAAGAATTAGCAAAGTTAAAGGCTGAGAAGGCACGTAAAAAGAAGCAGGTAACGGAGGAGCAAGAAATACAACAATGAATGGCAAAAAACGCATCAAAAGCGTCAAATCCTCAAAAAATCTGAAGGGTCAAAAGCCATTGAAAAGAAAATTCCTTAAGGCATCTGCTCTAAAGGAAAAAAATTCTAAATTAAAGAAAAAAGAAAAGGTAAAGGTAAAGAGAGGCAGCTCTTCAAGAAAAGAAATAATTCCAAAGTTAATAACACATCCCTCGAAAAGGAAAGTATCAACACAGGCAACCGTTAAGGTAAAAAGAGCAACTGTAGGAGCTAGACCAATAGAAAAGAACAAAATTGTCAGGATTATGGGTCAAGGCCAATTCATGGTCGATATTAAGATACTTAAAAAACTCAATGAATTGGACAATTCCATAGTCCAATTAGTAAGCAATGATAGATCTGATGATATAGAGTTTAGAAAGCGCCTGACAGAATTGACAGATATAGTAGAAACAAACGGAAAACAACTCGATCCAAAAGAAATAATTCAGTCAGACATCATACTGCCAAGTCCTGATCTTTCCATTGAAGAAGCAAAAAGGCTTTTCAAAGGCGATGGTGTAGTTCCAGAATTCTAAAGTGGCAAATCCCAAAGAGGATACCAGAGAGTCATATCTCTCTCTAGGGGAACCTCATCGACGATTGTAGCCATCATTTTCATCTCTTCTTCAGTATTTCTTGATTTTTGAATACTATCTAATGGTACAAAAGGATAAAATGAATTGCGTTTGTAGTTGTAAATCAAATACTGTTTTTTATTTCTATCATTAGTAAATTCAAAGATTGCTACAAGTAACTGATTTGAAAAACCCTTTTCATCAACAGTATCTCCTACTGCACTAATTCCTGCGAGAAGGTCTTCCATTCTTTTACCTTCAAGTATAATCCAGAGATATCCATAAGAATCGGTAAGCGTGCGATAGGAAAGTTCAAAATCAGTCTTACTAATATCAAGAAACCGTTTAATATCGTCTTTCATTTCATTAAAATACATTCCACTGATATTTTTAACACTCAACGCACATCTCCCAGAATTTTTTAGCCCCATCTTGCTCTCTATCGTAAGATATGCTGAAGATAGCGAAAAAAGGACATCAGAATCCGTTTTTGAATTATACTTCTTTTTTATAAATTTTCCAAAGAAATTCAACTCATGGATGCCTCCATCTCCATGAGTTTTTCTACTCTCTTTTCAGTAGGAGGATGAGTAGAGAATAGATTTCCGATTGTGCTTCCAGAAATAGCTGGTATAATAAAAAATGCATTTAATCCTTCTACTTGTCTCAAGTCTTTTGTAGGAACTCGGCGCATATTACCGCTAATCTTCATTAAAGCATTAGCCAATTTGACAGGTTTTCCAGTCATCTGTGCAGCTCCCCTATCTGCTGAAAATTCCCTATAACGAGAAATTGCTCTAATAATAAGAAAACTGATAATCCATACTATGACAGCTACTACTATCACGATTATCATAGTGCCGCCATTATTTCGATCTCTTCCATATCCCATTCCACCACCATATAATCCGCCATAGAATCCAAACTGCATAAGATACCCTGCAACGGTAGCAAAAATACTTGCAAGCGTTAATACAAGCACATCTCTGTTTCTAATGTGTGTTAGCTCGTGTGCTATCACGCCTTCTAACTCTTCGGGATCAGCTAAAAGATCCATTAGACCTGTTGTAACTGCTACTACAGCGCTCTTCTTCCCTTTGCCCGTCGCAAAGGCATTAGGCATGTTTGTATTTATTACAGCTATCTTTGGTTTTGGTAGATTGTTTCTTGCAACTATTCTTTCTACCATATCATGCAATTTTGGAAACTGATCTCTAGTAACAATCTTTGCTCCAGAACTCCATAGCACTATCTTGTCTGAAAAATACCACTGAGCCAGAAGCATCAAAGATGCAATTATAGTTATAGCAATAATATCGAATCCAATATACACAAGTACAGTTAGAAATACCACGTAGAGTAAGGCAAGAATTGCAAAACTGAGGATCATCCTAATGGTTAGGCCATTATCTCTTCTTTGCCATGAGGGGGTCCTCGAAACAGAACTCAACTGTAATACTCATTGTACAGCAACTACTTTTAATTATTTGCTTGAGTGGTATAAAAAATATTCAAGATTATCAATTGCTTGCTCAAGTGTCTCTTCTTTTGGGAGGTAAACTATTCTAAAGTGGCTCGCACCGAATGCTGTTCCGAATCCTGAACCATGCACTGTTAGCACTCCAGTATTGTTAAGTAAATCTATAACAAAATGCTGGTCATCTTTCCATCTATGATCAAGATCAATTTTCGGAAATACATAGAAGGCGCCTCGAGGCATTCTACATGAAATACCTTTTATTGCATTTAGGCGCTTTACTGTATAATCTCTTCTTTTGCGCAACTTTTGTACCATGTCTGCAATATGTGCTTGAGGTCCTCGTAATGCCTCTACCGCGGCAATTTGTACAGGCAAATTGGTAGATATTCGTACTCTTGTAAGTTTTGGAATATTCTTTCGCAATACGTCCAATTTTTTAGAAGCGCTATTCATGCATATATAACCGCAACGCCATCCACTCATGAGATATGCTTTTGAGAAGCCATTTAGAAGTATGACTGGGGCATCTTTTGCCACTTTTCCAATTCCGGTAAATTGATCATCAAAAACTATTTTGTCATAGATTTCATCACAGATTACATATAGATCATGTTCTGCTGCGAGATCAATTATCTGTTGAAGACTTTTCCGGTCAAATACCTCTCCTGTGGGATTATTCGGACTAATTATACATATTGCACGTGACTTTGAATTGATTTTTGATAAAAGATCCTCAAGATCCGGTTTACCATTTTCATGTAGTTTGAATTCAACAGGCTTTCCTCCATAAAATTTCACATATGATGCATAAGGTGGATAATAGGGACCTGGCATGAGAACCTCTGTATTAGGATCAACAACAGATGCCAAAGTCATCTCAAGACCTTCAGAAACACCATTAGTAACCAAAACATCTTCTTCTGTTATTGATAATCCTTTTTGTGATTCTTTCTCTACTATTGCTTTACATAATTCAGGCAACCCTTCTGATTTTGTATAATAGTTTTCATCGTTTTTTACGGCTTCAATTAATGCAAGTTTAATATGCTCAGGAGTCTTGAAATCATATTTTAGTGGGTCTCCGATATTCAAATAGATTATTTCTTTTCCAGACTTTTCATAATCACTTGCATATGAAATAATATCACGAATGGCATATTCTACTCCCTGCGTCCTGTCAGAGGCTTTCAATTAATACTTAAAAGAAAAGTAGACTAAAATAAATTGTTATTTGTCAAAAAGAACGAACAACAAAAATTTACAACAAAGATTAAACAATGTTAATATAGAAGAGTATTTAGATATGTTGGTACATTCTCAGCTATATTTAGCCATAAAACGCTCTAAAAGAGTTTATCAGAAAGTTGGCTATGAACTAACGACTATAATTTTAGTACCTCTACAATTACTTTAATCTTCAAATAAGACAAATATTAAAAAGTACTAAAAATGTGTCTAAATATGAATTAATAATTGGGAGATAGCCTCTGCGCGCATTATCTAAATATGTCTTCAATTGATATAATTGAAATAATATAAAACAGTTTTTAAAAAAAGTTTACTCATCAGTATCTTATAAAGCTACAAAAATTCTGCTCAATTAAGAGCCACTTTACATACGAAGCCTTGAGAAATTGTCTTTATAAAGTACCTTAAGGTTCCAAGGAGACAAATACATGCTATTGGCGAAGCTTAAAGGATGATTCCTTGCATTTCTAAACCACTGCTTAACAGGGCTATTTAGTAGAATAGAAGGCACAACTAAGAGTTGTAGGCCTTAGAGCACAGACACTCGATTCCAATAGTGAAGAATAATCTAGGAATCAACAATATTGTCAGAAGTAGTTTCCCTAAGGAGCCAATGCACGTTTGAAAGATTTTTGGTAATCCAGGAAGTTGAAGTAATACCACTACTAATCGAAGTCATTTAGATATGAAAAGCCTTCACATGATAATAGAAGTAGCGATCTTTAATTTGGACAAATTTTGCATTCATAATTTGAATGTAGATGATCATTTAAGAGGTCAACCCATCCGTAAACAGTTTCATATGAGACTTAGTCAAATATATCCTTTGATGATGATAATGAACTAAAGTCAATTGGGAGCATATTTGAGAGGCAGACTTAGGATTTACAGAAGAATAGATGAGAATTTATAAACTTGATCGAATCAATAGAAATACATAAGGAAGTATATCCATGGTAGAAGAAATAGACAAACTCAAAACTAAGCGCTTAGAGATGGCACGTGATCTGATAGACTGAAGCATGTATTACGTTATTTTCATGTCGTTATAACTCAGAGAATAAATTGACTCTAAAAAAAGGATTAATCAATTAGACGTTAATATCAATAAAACAAAACGATAATTTAGTGAGAAAATCTGACAAAGAATATCCCAGATACCGTGCTAATCAACTTTGCCAACGGAGCAAAGATGAATAAACAGGCTATACTTTCACGGTGCCCTTAATCGTTGATGAAATCTGCTACAACATTATTAAAAAATTCTGCTTTGTCAACGTGTGGCCTATGACCACAATTTTCAAGCAAAATCAATCTGCAATTTTTCATCTTTATGAAAGGTTCCATAAATTTTACGGGAATTATACGATCTTCTTTTCCCCAGATCAGTAGTGTATCTGCCTTTATTTTATGTAAACGCCTGTTCAGTCTTGCCGAACGAGCACTACCACTAAGGGCAGACAGGAATGCCTCTTTCGCTCCTGGCATAGACAACTTGTGATAAACTATGTGTGCATAAGTTTCATCAACAGAATTATCATCTACGTAAGCTAATGCTCTTTTTACTTCTTGGACTGTCCTTGCTTTTAAAATATTAGTATAATTTAGTAGAGCAGGTGTTCCTCCAAACGAAATAGGTAATACACCTGCAGGACTTACCAAAACAAGTTTGTAAACAATTTTATAATAATGTATTGCAACTTCTGCTGCAATATGACCTCCAAGTGAAGAGCCGACAATAGATACAGGACTTTGTATCTTCAGACAATTAATGAATTTTGCAACAAATTTTGTATAAAAATTTATTGTATAATTGATTTGTGGTTTATCACTTGAACCAAACCCTGGAAGATCAATTGCAATTACTCTGAGTTGCTTTGTTGAAAGTGTGTCAATATTATTGATCCAACTTTCTATTGAGCCGCCTAAACCATGAATAAGCAATACTGATTTCCCTTTCGATTGTGTATCTATATAACGAATAATAAGGTCATCAACGTTCAAATAATGAAATCTATATTTTATCAATTGAGTCTTGTATTTTACATTATATAAAATACCTTTATAATAGCTATATGAAGCAACATTCCATTATCAAAAATACCATCATAGAATGCATACTGTCTTTCTTTAAGTCAGCTTTAGAAATTCTTTTGAAGATCTACTATATATTTACATTCTTTGCATGCTGTTGTTACCATATCATCTAATCCAGTTATTGTATGAATTGGTATGATAAATAATAAACAAAAAGCTATTCAAAAAGAATGAATATTTTGGAAATAACATAATGGAATTATTATCGGAAACTTATTACAATATAACATAATTATTAGCTATTATTTTGGGCATATTTCAAGAACAAGAGTTTTATAACTGGTCCAAACTGCAAGTAAGTATCATGAGTAATAGCAAATACAACTTTACTCTTTCCGATAGTGAATGGCAAACTATCTTAGACGCTCTTAGTAACACAATATTTAACCAAGATCTTACCGAGGACGCTAGAAAAAATGCAAAGGAATTATTTTTGAAGCTACAAAAAGAGTTTCCTAATAAGGGAATTAGTTAATAGATATTCTACATGATAATATACGACAATTTATGCTTTAAAATTCAAAAAGAGTATTATTATTTCTATTTTTAGTGGATTATTACTAAAATGTATAAGATATAATCAAGTCTGACTATGCTATGCTCCTTGGCTATTGAAGAACTTTTTCTCCTTTGTCTAAAGTAGCAATATTAATTGCCTGATCTATGGTAGATACGAAAATAACTCCATCGCCATGTTCACCTGTCCTAGCAGACTCTGTAATCGCCTGAATAACAGAATCCATCCGATTATCAGGAACGATAATTTCAAATTTTGCCTTAGGAAGGAGGTCGTATGCAACAGGTTGGCCTCTCCATTGTAAATGGAGTTCTCTTTGTTTGCTCCATCCTGAAACCGTAGAAATTGTCATACCACCGACTCCCAATTGTCTAAGGCGCTCCTTGACAAAGGGCATTCGTTCTGATCTTATAATTGCGTCTATCCTCTTCATAAGGAAATCAGTATGCGATTAGTCTTAAAATGTTTATGGCGATAATGTATTTGAAATTCAGCTCGGGAATCAAAAATTACTTCTTAAGAAGATAGTAGAAAGAAAAAGATCGAATCAAATATTATCAGTTAATTTTCTTTCAAAAGTTTCTTTCTATTTCTTAGTCGATGATTGAATTAATTTATGTTTGCTGTGTAATGTTGTATTTTCTATCGCTATTGCATTTAATCTCTCTTAGATGGACTTCTTTACAGCAGGTCCGCCAACCAGTATAGATATAGAAGGCTACATATAATTTGCTAACTAGCATTCATTCAGCGTTGATGTTCTCTTTAAGAGTAATTGACAGGTGAATCAAGATCAGGTTGAATATTCCTATAGAATGCATGACTGGGTCGACAAGTACTCAGGAACAAATGTTAAACACTCTATCCTCCACTTAATGAGAGTGATTTGATGATATTACAACCGATGTTATGTAATTCACGATCTGGTATGCATATATTGCTTGCTTGTTGTTGGTCCGTCCATAACTCTTTCATTAATTATCTTTACCAAGCTATGTGCAATATTACTACATATATGCTCTGTAGCAATATCGATTCGCTTATTCTCCCAAAGATCACTTATTTCCTACATTACTAGTTTAATAGTTCATCATAAAATTCAGTCAAACCAAATGATTTGGAATATTATTGTAAATTTCAATTACACAAATTAGATTACCATTAGATAATCCTATAGTATTTGCTCACAAAATTTTGATAATACAACGGTGCTTCGAATATCTACTCTTGAACCATAAGAAGATAAAGAAAGCAAGAATTCTTAGGTCATTTCGATACTCTAGGGTATATCGTTAATTGTAATGGTAGATAATTTTTGAGATATTTTATTGTCTCCTGTCTAGAAGAATCCTGTTTTGTTCCAAATGATTTGAACCAGTAAACATAATCAGTTCTCTTTCTTTTTTTGCTGATATGACAGGCTTTAGTTAATATTATCGCCAATAATTTTAAAGTACCTTTACTATGATGAGTTTCCTATCCTTTATTATTCTCAATTATCCGTGCTGCTTCAACTAGTAAGAAGCATAGTTCTATATTCTATATTGAATCATAGAATAACTTCACATATTCCTAGATGATGACCGATTATTGCTTATTTTAATTCTGTATTTTAGTTTAATTTGAAAATTAAAAAAATAATCATAGTCAGCTATAATACAATTCTTTCATAATTAATTTAGTTATTGAAAGAACTAAGAAAAAAATATACCTCTTCACTATATAGTCCTTTCAATAGAAAGTAAAAAATGAGAGGGTCAAGGCATTTCTTATCATCCTCTTATTTTTGATTATCTAATCTAATGACGTACTGATAATTTCTTTATATTCTAGTAATATATATTTCGAAATAGTTATTCTGCATACTATGTTAGGAGATATTGATATAAGAAGGCTGATCGAGAAGAAACTTGACAAAATATATGATGACTTTACGAACGTAGACAAGAGCAATCCTAACAGAATTCATGCTCTTGAAGTAACTAGGTGCACTCGTTTATCATACTATGAACGTAAAGATCCTCTACTTACTGATAAAACTGCGAGGCTCTCTATTCTGCTTAAAGATGGTATAAGACGGACATTTAATAATATTCATGGCGAATACAAAGTTGATAACTTAATACTTGAAGTCAATGCAGATATGGAAATTAATGAAGAGTTTATTCTAAGACTTGAAGTTGTAGCGACTCTTCCTGAAATTCCTCATCCAAGAGATCTTTTATATCTGAACGCATGTCTTTTCGCCTTTAATAAAAGTGATGGAATTCTAATGTATATTAACTTGGAAGGAAGAACCATCGAGTTTTCTGTTACTAAAAACAATAGAATGTTCGAAGAGATTATACGAAGAGCACGTGTTTTAAATACATTATTGAAGGAAAGTAAAGTCCCTATAGTAGAGCCGTCTGAACTATGCTTAACATGCAAGTATTATGAGAGATGCTATTATAGAGAAAAGAAAACTTCCAGCTTTTCTCTGGAAACATTGTTTGGAATTGGAAAAAAAGAGAATGGATAGATAGTACTATTGACTAAGAGTCGCAACACCATTGTGATCGTTGTTTGGATCAACTCCTTCATTGCCTATCTTGCTCTCGCTTCAAAGATTACATCCAATAGTAACTAAAATACAGTTATTCAGTCTATACAACATCAACTATTATCGAAGTGACACTCTAAATGTTATATACCTATACAATAAGATGGATTCAAAGCTATATTATCATAAAAATGTTAGGGGAATGTTAATTTAAAATCCATATCTCCTCCTGTTGCCTGGAAACTTGAAGTCTGTTTATATGAATATGTTCCATTTATAATATAATTCGCACGGCCATTTGCTACCTTATCCCAGATGGCAGCATTCATATCAGTTCTCTCCACAGTTTGAACATCTTTTAAAGTTACTGTACCATTTCCTATAATAGGATAGATTCCTTCTTGTGAAGCCACAAATCCTTCTGGCTTTTCACCGATATCTCCAGAGATTACACGCATATTATCTACAAAGACATTATATCGAATTGCTTCAAGAATTACAGTTCCCATATTTGGATTATACGCATCAAAAATAACTCGAATTTCGGCAATATTGTCAGCGGTTCGATTTGCAACAAGATTATTGATAGAAAGTCTTATTGCCTTTATATTCATTAATGCGCCCTGATTAAAACCTTGTCCAATAGAGTTCGTATTAGTTAAAATTCCTGTATTCATAATAAGATATATTGCTACTGCCACTGCAGCAATACCTCCACCGGCTGCATAAATGGCCTTTCTATCCATATGATGTTCATGATTATGGTTCTTTATAAACACAGAGAGATCCACATGGCGTGACAGATCGTATATTATATAGCTATACAATAATAGATAAAACTAGCCAACTAGTATAATATAATAATTATATTCTAAAGCAAGTGAGATAGCATTGTTATAGTAGTTGTATAATGATTGCAGTTATCATTACCTCTTGTGTCCTTCCCAACATTAAGATAGAACGATTCCTTCGAGAATGATAGTTGATCCATCAGTGACTGATTAGGGAGACACTTTTTTAAGATTGAATGAAGTATAACAAAATCAACTAAAGAAGATCTGACGAATGACTACAAATCATGTTATAGTAATAATAATAATAATCGTAAGTAGGTAAGAAATTCGTTATTAGAGTCCGTAAAGAAGAACCAGCCAGAAAATAAATTGCTAAGCATGTTGCACTGAATACGCTTATCGTATTTAATGAATTACCAGAGCAGTAGTTAAAGATTTTATAGAAAGAACTAGAAAACGAAGGAGAATTTTTCAGTTACAATAGAGGAATTGCCTTTGAAATGGTTAAAGCTAACGATATTACTTTGAGTCATATTAAAAGAAGCAAGCAGAGAATGCTGCTATAAGTTTTAGACAGTTAGAATGAATATACTATTTGAGGCGATAAAGTATCATCATATAGTGTTACCGCATTTTATTATGGAATCACCTCACAAATTCTGGCATATTAAAGTTAAATCAGATAAAAGCGATGGAATGATAACGTCTCATTTTAGATATTAATCTGAATCAGATTGCTTCTTCTTAGGCTTGGACATAGTATAAAATCCATGAGCAGAAATTAGAAAAGCAGCAAGAGACATTTTGGTTGCAAATACAAGATTCCACGGCGTTTTAGGATTAGGATATGCTACATTTATGTCATCAAGTCTTATTATTCCTTTTATCGCATCTGCTGTGATCAGTGAATTCCATACTATAAAGTTGTAAATAAATTCGTACAGAGCGAGTACTGCTAGAGATAAGACAATGAGCTGTAAGATCGACTTTATAGTTTTAGGAATATTTTTTACTTTCTCGCCGCCTAGTCTGGTCACACAATACCATCCCAACACAGATACTATCATTAAATAAGTGACGAGTTTTGCAAATCCAGGGACTGGAAATTCTGTGTTTACAAGTACTTCACCGATAACCACTTTTCCTGTTGCAAGGTATTCAAGTGTACTAATATATAGAGCATAAAATGTGATAATCGCCATAGCTGCGGCGCAAAAGTAGAAGATTCCTAGAAAAATCTTCTTTGTTGTTGTCTCATCTCTCTCCAGAGCTGGGTTATGCATACCGTACGATCGTTACTAATCAGATGGGAATATAAAAATTGTATATACCGATCAGTTCATTTACTTGAAGCTTTCAAGTAATGTATCCATAGGTAAAGTATTAAGTATATCTGATTGTTTTGCCCAGCCCCGTCTGGCTTGACCTATGC
>JBKPPX010000235.1:0-10759 GCA_046733815.1 Thermoproteota archaeon
AATACAATCGCAGCAACCAGACTAGTAAACAATGCAATATTTGCAAATATGGATGCATTCAAAACATCTATTCAACATGCAAAAGAGAATGCAAAGGAATTTTCAAGAATAGGTGTTAATGCTGCAAAGACATTTGAACAAACATTAAGAGATAGTATTACAAGAAAAGGCGGCAGCAGTGATAATACAACAACAAGAGTTTCTGTAGAAGCAGAAGAAGGAGAAGGTCAAGATCGATCGAGACGACAATTTTAATAATTAATCAAAGAGAATCATCATTCATCTTATCTTTTATTTTCTTCTTGGTAAAAGATGGTGCATAAGACTATCTAATCCCAACAATCAATTTACTATAACCATCCTAGATACAATGAGAGAGAGCTTGGATAAAAAAAATTGAGGAACAAACAAGCAGACAGAACTTATACATATAATATACTCAATTCCGCTGTTTAATACTCAATTTTATTAAACAAATCCTATATTATGCAGGAGCTTGCAGTTCCGTTTTAAAGATTATAAAACACATAGCTGCATATAATGTGTATTAAATATAATTTATATGATCTCTTTACGCATGTCCCATGTATTGAGTGATAGCTCAGGTAAAAATTCTGATAAGTATCCTGTCTCAAAATCAACGTACTATACTGCAAGTACAATAGTAGCAATGGTCATGGCCATACCAGGCATTATTGCTCTGCTGTTAGTAAGAACTTATACTAATGATGTTGCGAGCCAGGTTGTTATTAGCTCTATTGTCTTTTTTGTGGCAATGGGATTTTCATTTAAAATATCCAAGAAACTTGCTAACAAGATGGATAAGAATAAACCAACTGAGTCTAGTTAATAATGCTCTGACCACCTTCTAAAAATATTATGTTCAATACCGAATTGGTCGAGCATTTTTCCCACAATATGAGCAATCATATCATCCATAGTCTTTGGTTTATAATAAAAACCAGGCATTGCAGGTAATATAACGACACCTATTTGAGATAACTTGAGCATATTTTCAAGATGGATTTTGGAAAGAGGAGTTTCCCTTGGTACAAGAACTAATTTCCGTGATTCTTTTATGCAAACTCCTGCCGCCCTGGATATAAGATTATCGTCATAACCATTCGCAATACTTGATAGTGTTTTCATGCTGCATGGGATGACGACCATTCCATCTGTTCTAAATGATCCACTTGAAATAGCTGCGGCCATATTATCATTGCTGTAGAACTTGGAAGCAAGAGATTTTACATACTCTATACTGTTCTCGGTTTCTATTATTACGTTTCTTTTTCCCCATTCGCTTATAATTAAATGAGACTCTTGTTTAAGGTCTCTAAGTACCTCAAGTGTCTTAATTCCATAAATTACTCCCGAACTGCCAGTTATTGCTACAATAAGTCGCATCACTTCAATTGCGTTCTTATTTTGATATATATTTGATCATATAACATACGACAATGATTAACGTTTATTTACTAAATAACAAAACCTTGACTTTGAGCTATGTTAACAGTCTTTGGAACAATTGCATTAGATACAACCCGTACACCTTTTAAAACTGAAATAAAAATTATGGGAGGGGCGGCTACTTTTGCGTCTCTTTCGTCTAGCTTTTATACACATACTTCGATTGTTGGAGTGATAGGCTCTGATTTCCCATCCCATTATAGAAAGATTCTAGATAATAGACTAGATACAAAAGGAATTATCACTAACCTACAAGATAAGACGTTCCATTATGATTCTACATTTGACTATGATCTCTCGCACCGCACTACTAATAAAACAGAATTAAATGTAATAGCACATTTTGAACCTACAATACCAGATGAATATAGAAAATCACAATATATTTATCTCGCTAACAACGATCCTATTCAAAACATCAAGCTTCTCGAATTTTTTCCAAATCCAAAGTTGACTGTTTGTGATACGATAGAATATTGGATTCTAAACAAACGGGATGATGTAATTAAAATGATGAGTAAAGTTAATGGAGTAGTGATTAACGATGAGGAAGCAAGATTATTGTGTAAGACGGCTAATCTGATTAAATGCGCCAAAATGATAATGTCATGGGGACCTCAGTTTACAGTTATAAAAAAGGGAGAGCATGGTTCATTGTTATTCATGGACGACTACATTTTTCCTGCGGCCGCCTATCCTATGGAAGAAATAGTAGATCCAACAGGTGCAGGAGATGCTTTTGCCGGCGGATTTATTGGTTACCTAGCCCAGCAAGATGATCTCAAAATCAGGACTTTCAAGGAAGCTGTAGTTCATGGAAATGTTATGGGAGCATTCGCTGTTGAAGACTTTGGAGTGAAAAGGTTACTTGCAATTACCAAAGAAGATATTCAAAAAAGATTTGTACTATATCGCAAGACAGTCGAGTTTTAGAATTTTTCTCTTGGATTATTTAAGACTCTGAAAGAATGGGAATCAATTTGATTTCTCCTAAAAATGTAACAAACATTCGGAGTCTTCCTGACAATTATATGGAGAAAAAGTTGTTCATGAATTGCTTATAACCAGAGATCAGGATAAAGTGGAAAAAAGGGAGAAAGTTCATTTTATTGCTAATTACTTTAAAAATGACTTCTTTCCATTCTCTAAACTTAGGTTAGTGAGTCACTATATGAGCTGCAGTCACTAGTAGAAAAGCCTTTGAAATTAATAACATTTGAAATCCAGTAGTTGAGAAGGTACTAGTCAGCTCAATTCTATTACATACCAAAAACTTAAATTCCCTTTCGAAAGCAGATTTTAAGGGTTTAAAATTCCTACTCTTGAATCGAAATATACTGGATATAATGCAAAACTAATACTGGAAGATGGTAGTTCATTTAAAGGAATAGGTTTTGGCTATCCTGATGAAACTGCAGGAGAAATAGTTTTTAATACAGGGATGGTTGGCTATATAGAAGCAATCACTGATCCCTCTTATCGAGGTCAAATCTTATGTATGACTTACCCACTTATTGGAAATTACGGTGTTCCTAGTGACGAAATAAAAGACAAATTTGGCTTACCAAAATTTTTTGAATCTGAAAAAATCCAGATCAAAGGATTGTTGATTCATGAGCTTTCTCATATTGCAAGTCATTGGAGTTGCGTCAAGACTCTTGATGAGTGGTTTTACGAAGAGCGGATTCCTGGCATCTATGGTATAGATACACGGGAGCTGACAAAAAAGTTAAGGATCAAAGGTGTAATGAATGGCGCTCTTTCAGTTTCAAAAGATCCTATTGACGAGGTAAGATTATCAAAATTGGCTAAAAGCGAAAATTATGAAGGACGGAACTTTATGCCAGAAGTATCAATTGATCAACCATATGAGTATGGAAATAATAATAATAATAAATGTGTAGTATTATTGGATACTGGTACTAAATATAGCATAATTCGTAATATTGTTAGGATAGGTTATAGAGTGATCCGTCTTCCATGGGATACATCATATGAAAAAATAAAATCTTATGATCCACAGGGTGTTGTGATCAGTAATGGTCCTGGAGATCCCAGAGCTTGTATATCTACAGTCAAGACAGCAGCCGAATTGATTGAGCAATCAGTGCCCACCCTGGGGATCTGTCTAGGAAATCAAATTCTAGCTTTAGCTGGAGGCGCTAATACCTACAAGTTAAAATTCGGACATCGTGGGCAAAACAAACCTTGTGTAGATTTAAGAAACAACCAAACATACATAACAAGTCAGAACCATGGCTATGGAATTGATCCTAAAAACCTTGACAAAACAGGATTCAAGATATGGTTTTCTAATATTGATGATAATACGATAGAAGGTATCGAGCATCAATCAAAACCAATCATAGCTGTTCAATTTCACCCAGAAGCATCTCCAGGTCCTAATGATTGTATGTTTGTTTTTGACAGGTTCAAAGAAATAATTAACAATTTTAATAAATTGGTTAAAGAAAAAAAAACAACCACAATTTTAACAAAGCAAAATATAAAGGCTAGGAAGAGGAGGAAATTTGGCAAAAGATGAAACCATAAAGAAAGTTCTTGTATTGGGCAGTGGCGCGATAAAGATCGGAGAAGCAGGCGAAAGTCAATTTTATTGACCGCTATTTTGATTACTCCGGTTCTCAATGCTTAAAAGCACTTAAAGAAGACAGTATCAAGAGTGTTCTAATAAATCCCAATATCGCTACTATTCAAACTGACACCAGATTCGCTGATAAGGTTTATCTTTTACCCATTACTCCTAAGTTCGTCGAGAAGGTAATTGAGGCTGAAAGACCTGATTCTATTATGCTAGCTTTTGGAGGACAAACAGCGCTTAACTGCGGAGTATCGCTTTACCAAGAGAAAATAATAGAAAAATATGGAATAAGAGTTTTAGGAACGCAAATTGATGGAATAAAGATTACTGAAGACAGGCAATTATTCAAAGATGCCATGATAAAAAGCGATGTGCCTGTACTGGAGAGTGCATCAGCTTATACAGTTAGTGAGGCATTAAAGATTGCTCAGCAGATTAGCTATCCTGTTATTATTAGAGTTGCTTATACTCTTGGCGGAAGAGGAGGTGGTGTGGCATATAACGAATACGAGTTAGAAGAAATAGTCAACCGAGGACTTTCTCTTAGTCTAGTCCATCAGGTTCTGATTGAAAGATATGTAGGTCATTGGAAACAAATCGAATACGAAGTAATGCGAGACGCTATAGGCAATTGTATCATCGTTTGCAATATGGAGAATATTTTAGCAATGCGTGTCCATACAGGCGACAACATAGTTGTTGCACCTTCTCAAACTCTCAATAATCTTGAATATCAAATGCTGCGATCCGCTGCAATTCGCGCCACTACATACTGTGGTATCATTGGAGAATGCAATATACAATTTGGTCTAAATCCAGAATCAGAAGAGTATTGTGCTATAGAAATTAATGCCAGACTGTCTAGATCTTCTGCTCTTGCAAGTAAGGCAACAGGCTATCCTCTAGCGTACATGGCAGCAAAAATTGGCCTTGGCTACTCGCTTCCTGAATTAATTAACAAAATAACTAAGGCCACTACGGCTTGTTTTGAGCCTTCACTTGACTATATTGTATTGAAGATGCCCAGATGGGACTTTAGAAAATTTGAATTTGTAAAACGCAAGCTAGGAAGCACAATGAAATCAGTGGGTGAGATAATGGCAATTGGTCGCAATTTTGAAGAAGTAATCCAAAAAGCAATCAGAATGTGCGATATTGGAATGGATGGTTTAGTGGCCAATCCCGGTAACGAGGCTGCTAATTCCGCTGAATATACGGAGGCTTTAGAACAGGCACTATTACATCCAGATGATGAAATAATATTTACTGTCGTTAAAGCTATTCGGGCTGGCATGACAATTAAAAGAATAAACCAACTATCTGCTATTGATCCATGGTTCTTGATGAAGATTAAGAACATCGTAGATATAGAATTAAAGTTGCGAAATTCAAAGCTCGATATAGATTTAATAAAAGAAGCCAAGAAAACTGGTTTTTCGGACAGACAGATTGGAAGATGTATAGGATTAGATGAATTTAAGTGCAGAGAGATAAGACAGAAATTTGGAATAAAACCAGTAGTAAAGCAAATCGACACATTGTCTGCGGAATGGCCCGCCAAAACAAATTATCTGTATATTACATACGGTGGTCAGGATGATGACATAGTAATAGAGAAGAGTAAAGAAACTGCAATAGTACTAGGTGCTGGCCCATATAGGATTGGCAGTAGCGTAGAATTTGATTGGGGAACAGTCAATATGGTGTGGGCGTTGAAAGAGAACGGCATTAAAGAAGTTTCCATAATCAACTGCAATCCCGAAACGGTTTCTACAGATTATGATGTTTCTAATAGATTGTATTTTGAAGAGTTGACCTTTGAGAGAGTCATGGATATATGTGAGAAGGAGAAAGCTAGCGGAATTGTTACTTGCGTGGGAGGTCAAACAGCAAATAACCTTACTCCATATCTTACCAAATATGGCGTTGAGATTATTGGAACGAGCAGCGACGGTGTCGATAGAGCAGAAGATAGAGAAAAGTTTGGCAAATTATTGGATTCACTCAATATTAGACAGCCTGCTTGGAAAAAATTCACGGAACTAACAGAAGCAAAGGAATTTACCGATGTAGTAGGATATCCTGTGCTTGTTAGACCATCTTACGTTTTAAGTGGAGCAGCGATGAAAGTTGTATGGGGAGAAGAGCAACTAGAGCAATTTTTAACTGATGCAACAAGTGTTAGTCCCGACCATCCTATAGTAATAAGTAAATTCTTACAGGATGCCTCAGAAGTCGAGGTCGACGCTGTGGCGGATGGAAATGATGTCATATTAGGTTCTATTATAGAACATATTGATAATGCAGGCATTCATTCAGGTGATGCTATAATGTGCATACCTCCTTGGAGACTTGATAGGAAGACTATTGAAACTATCATAGATTATACAACAAGAATAGGTAAGGCATTAGGCATTAAGGGACCATTTAACATACAATACTTAGTAAAGGATGACGAAGTGTCAGTAATCGAAGCAAATGTTAGAGCTTCCAGGTCAATGCCCTTTGTTTCAAAGTTTGTAGGTATAAATTTGATTGAGCTGGCTGCGCGAGCAATGACGGGTCATGATCTTCCCAAAGATGTGAAGGATCTTTGGTTAATGGCTAAAGGCTTCGGAATAAAAGTCCCCCAGTTTTCTTTTATGCAATTAGAAGGCGCAGATATCGTATTGAGTGTAGAAATGCAATCAACTGGAGAAGTAGCATGTTTTGGTGAAAGCTTCTACGATGCCTTATCTAAAGCCTATCTAGCAGCTGGTTATTCGCTTCCTTTATCTGGCTCAGCTCTTATTACAATCGGAGGGCAGAAAAACAAGGAGAAATTGCTACCACTAATATCATTAATATCTACTATGGGATATAATATTATGGCAACTGAACATACAGCAGAGTTTATTGAAAACAACAGATTCAAAGACGTTCAACGAGTTTATAAGATAAGTGAGCCAGACCGAGAACCAAACATTTCAAATTTGTTATTTGAACGAAAAATTAATTTTATAGTGAACATTCCTTCTACATCCACAATTGAAAAATACGTGGGAATGCTGTATGATGAATACCAGATAAGGAGAAAGGCAGTAGAATTAGGCATACCTGTTCTAACAACCATCGAATCTGCTTCTTCTTTTATAAAAACTCTGGAATGGTTGAAAACACATTCACCTACTGTGGCTTCCCTAAAACCTTACCATGTGTTCTAAATCATAAATCTATCTCCAAATTGTTAGAAAAAGAATTCTTGTCTATAATTAAATTATTTTCAGAACAGTCTCCATATCGCCGACTATGGAGCCATCCAACGAGACAAGCATAGACTGCTGAACTGCATTTGACTTTATGGCCTTGGCTATTATTGGCGAAATAGATTTTGAGTAATTCCTTTCATTAATTGCGTAAAGATATCTGTTAAAGGCAGGTACTATAACGATATCAAGATCTCCTTGTGTACCGGGAAATATTACCTCTTTTATTATTTTAAGATATATCCAGACTCGCTGTCCATTAATTACGCTATTGTGGCTGTGATATACCGGATGAATATGGCCCATAACAATTCTTTTTATATTCGCCTTGGCAATAGTCGGCATCGTATGGCCATGAACAAGGAGTGTATCATCGAGAACCATGCCTTTGGTGCTCATGACATTTATATTTTCGGGCATTAGGAACCTTATATTACTGTCGTGATTACCTGGTATTAGATAAATATCTGTAATTTCAGAAAAGAATTTGAGAAACTGTGGAATTATGTGCCACTCATATTTACTAATTGACCGAATCGTGCTCTTTAGATCTCCAAGTAGGATCACAGCATCTATTTTGTTCGATTTAATGAGATCGTATAATTCTGTTGTGATTTCCTCAAAAAATGTCTGTTCATTGATATTAATCCCTCTTGTACTTATCTGATACTCAAAGCCTAGATGTAAATCTGATATTACTATGTATCTTTGTCTCTTTCTGTGCTCGTCAATTAGCAAAGCAGCCTTCGAAGCAATAGGCCGGATACTTACCACTCTGTCAACTTATTGGAACAAATCCAATATTTAAGATATGGTGTTAGTTGTCTCTATTATAAATAATAATTATAATTGATGTAGGATAAACAATTTCCATCATTTTTCTGTTATCTGTAAATACCTACCTCTTTAGGACAATAATTACAATTTAGTTTATATCTAGAGATGAGAGCTAGTTCATACCCATCCTAGTAATAATAACAATAGATAGTTGGCAATGGCAGAAATATCTACATTATGCTATATATCGCTACAGCATTTCAAAGTTAAGGGACTTTCTTTGGTCTCATTCTCAGTTTTTCCAGTTGAACCTGGATAGATATTGCATTGCTATATTAATTACTGATAAAAAACGTCTTATTCCCAACAGCAAATATGTGATTATTGCATATAGCAATTAAATTCTAACACGCAGGAATAACAATACATATTCGAATTAATGATTTTGATGAGAGAGCAATACTGGTCCAGCATAAATTTATTTACGTACATGAATATGGAGTAGCCATTCATCTGAATGATCTGCTATGTTGCACATGTCAGACAATACTAAATCAATACATCGGGATAGAACGATGTCTTATCCTAATATTGCTTTCATTAGTGAAAGTCTCAAATCATATTTATAATTTGTAATCCTATTAACTATAGACATGAGGTGTATAAGCAGATGACAATAAATTCAAAACCATTTATATCAAGTCAGAACATAGCGGGCGATGCAATAAAGCATAAGAAATTAACAAAGGTGACTTCAGGGTATTTAGAAATAGAACAATTTGTGAATTCTGATACACATACAGGGTATTTTTGTTATAATTGTGACTATTTCATAAAACCACACCATTGCGCAATTGTCACAGATGAAGGACAGGACATCAAAGGTAATGTATCTGGTATTATCGCTCCTCATGCAATATGCTCATTATGGACACCAAATGAAAAGGAGGTTCGCTAGAGGAATGTCAGACAAAAACATATTTGAAAAAGCAAAAGACATGATTGGAAATGTGACAAAATTCCAAAAGCAAAGTAAATTAAAGGCAGGTTATCTTGAGCTGGACGAATTTAAAGATTCTAAGTATGAAGAAGGATATTTTTGCTACAACTGCATATACTGGATGGATACAAGTGGCGGAAAATGCATGATAGTAGAAGATGAAGGACCTGATCTGTTCGGAAAGAAGTCTGGCGTAATAGCGTCGCATGGTTGCTGCAATGGTTATGAACCTAACTATGACAAAATTCATGATACGAGAAGCGACCGTTCAACAAGCTAACTCGCCAGGTCTAACTACCTAATTTCCTCTTCCTATAGTAATTACACTATAATCCCATATCGAAAACTGATTGAACCTAATAATTAGGCGTTCTACTTTAAAGCTATCTGTTCATAGAAGGAAATAATATTTACTATTAAAAAATGATTCAATTCTGCCTTTCACCTACTGGATATTGATATTCTCTGACGGTAGTCCATTGTCAGCCTGGTATTTACAACATTAACTACTAATAATTGCTCCACACTCATATGCTTCTTCCCATATTAGCTGTTTGCATAATTCAAAAATGATGCAGATCTACTATTTCTCTTTGTATATGGAACCACGCTTGTGTAGTAATTAACTTCCAATAATCCCCTTATGCAATTTAGATATCTCTAGGCTCTTTCCGTAAGATTCAATAAGATAGCTACTTTACGGATGTCTTATCTTTAGAAAATTATTCCTAGGTTTGATAAACAACGCGTAAAACTATTGTTGACTATTTTTATATGAATTTTGTTTTGTGTACTTTCCTCCTTCTTATAGTAAGTGTTTAGATTGAGGATATTATCTTTATTGACTTTTTAAGTATGTTTACTGAGCTCTATTAACTTGAGTTCATTATAGTGATATTCTCTATAGTGAGTATCTCAAGCTCTACAGCACACAAGATCTTTATAGCGATCACTATAGACTTGAGTGATAGAGTTTAAATATAATAATTTAAGTTAGAATAGCTGTCTTAAGAGCTTTAATTGTCTTTAGCTATAATAACCGTACATACAATCTGCTATATGAACACATTATAAGTGAAGAATAGATATTGAGCACAGACTAATAATGACTTGAACAGCCATATACATACCAGGACAGGACACTATGGCTATCGCATAATTAGACTGCTTACACTTGAATGGCGGCTAGGCTAATGATCAAAAAATTCATAAAAAAAGTGAAATTATAAATCCTAGTTGAGTTTAGTGTAGCCATCAAATGGACGTGTCCACTAGGGATGTCTAAGACATGTCCATCTGTAACCAGCCAGCAATTTTTTGTGACCCCTAAAAATAAAGTTATGACAGCAATCAAGTTATAGAACTATACCAATCGCTAACGATAACGTTACCAATAAAGAGAGACAAACGATTGTTTCTAGCTTTAAGATATACCAAATGGACAAAAGGTACTCGTGATCAAAATGACTTACTTTACGTTAGAGAAAAATTGAGAATCCAATGACAAAAATAAGACGAAAGCTCTTAGAACGTCATGAAATTGGTTGCTTATAACCAAGAAGACAACATATTCGCATATCCTACAATACAATTACATAGTCAGTACGCAAGGCAACTATGTCAGATCAAGTAGCAGACACTCAGTCATTAGGAATGGAATTAGAC
>JBKPPX010000236.1:0-1420 GCA_046733815.1 Thermoproteota archaeon
CTCCGCCCACCCCCGACAACTACACACCACGTCTGTCGTCGGCAGCGTCAGATGTGTATAAGAGACAGCACTTAGACCTTCCAAAGCAAACTTACTGCTTACATATGCAGACATCCCTGGAAAGCCAATCCGCCCTGCACCTGAACTTACATTTACGATAGTACCTGATTTCTGCTTCCTCATAATGGGAAGAACTTGTTGTGTTAGTCGTATTACACCAAAAAAATTTGTTTCAAACTGTGATTTTATCTCTTCTACTGATAAATCTTCAAAGGCTCCAACAAGCCCATAACCAGCATTATTTACAAGCAGATCAATTCTTTCTTTTTCTGATATCACCTTTTCGATTGAATTTCTAATAGAAGTATCATCATTTACATCAAGCTGAATTACTTGTAGCGGGAGTCTTTCTCTGTTGGTTATCTCCATGATATCTACAGATTTTTTGATTTTACGCATTGTAGCATAAGTATGAAATCCATTTCTCGCTAATGTTAAGGCTGTCTCAAATCCTATGCCACTTGAGCTTCCAGTGATAATGGCAACCTTCTGTTGCTCTACCTCTTTTTTCAATCATTCAGTCTTTCTATTTTCTCGCATAATAGCTTTTGTTAAAGATGATATTGGACAGGAGATATAGAATATGAACAAGGAAAAGTAGGATTAATTTAAGAACAAATAGCATTCATGCAAAATTGTTTTTCATCTGATAATATATACTGAGTGTAATCAAATCAAGAATATTACTAAATATATTTTAGCATAAATTAAGCGAGATAAGTTCCTTGAATGTATAAGGCTTTATTGTTGTCTTCTAGTTATTTATATTTCCTAATTCGATATAAATAATATACAGAGGATTGCTCCAGACTTTTCAAAAAATCATTATTGCCCTTGTTCGTCTATTCCAAATAACAATTAGGCGAGTCTTACCCTCTAAAGCTGTTGGGGAAACTAACTATCTTATCCCTGCTAAACCCATTTCTTAGCTTGTATATGCAATCTACAGCCAACCTAAGTAATATCGAATTCATAGAGTTGGAACTCATGTTTCCAGATCATCGTCTTTTAATGCCATGCAGGACAATCTATAGTTGTAGCTGATGGATATCATGTCGTTACAAGGCAGCTATCGCCTAGAATTTTACCGTCAATACTTAATCGAGTCTAGCTTGCCTAGATCCTGACTTCTGAAACCCACTTTCAGAGGGGATGTCAAATATAACTTGACACAGAATGAGCAAGCCTAATTAAGATTTTTACAATTTTCATCTATGGTAATCGATAGAACTCTCGGTAGTGATTAATTTGTTCACCACAGTAAACTATTATTAATCTCTAGCCATCAGAAACTGAGTTGTCCATTATTATGTGAAATCACATGCACTTAAGATCCTACATATCTTAGTACAAATTATAT
>JBKPPX010000237.1:0-1462 GCA_046733815.1 Thermoproteota archaeon
TTTATTGATTTCAGGCCTAATATTGGCAGCCTTCCAGCTAACCTATTATCCTGAAATCCCTACAGTGAAACAGTTGGGATTTCTGCTTCTTTATTCATTCTTGCCTTTGATAGGTGCTTTGCTATATTCAATGAGTTTAAGAAAAATTGGAGCATCTATTACTTCAATTATCGCATCATCCACATACTTGATGACTATTATGATACAATTGACGCTTAGGGAACTTGGTCTTAAAACAATTCTTCCAGAAAATATCGCCTTACTCGTTGTCGGCGGACTTTTAGGTACACTTGGAATTAGTCTAATCCATAAGGATACCATTGTCGTTTCAATTCGTAGCTGGTCACCACAATTTCATCAAGGATTAGCGCGTAAGTTAAGAAGGGACGAATAATTATAGAGTCTGCTGTTGTACAGAACAATATCGGTATATGGGAAGAAACAAAAGCATTACATAACCTACTGAAAAAATAAATAGACAGATAACTTTCTTACATAGTCTAGAGGAGCTTCAGTGAAGCTATTCTACTAGTAATAAGCGTTGACGACTACAGCATACTTGGAATTTTCGGTGAGGATGTCATATCGTGATCCTTTGCCTTTTTTCTGTTGCTTCCATGGCATTTTGTGTGACATATACCAATTGTCGCCTAGAGGCTCTTCTCTCATATAAAATTGGTAAGGCCCTGTCATCTCATTATAATGTAGTTTGTAACAAAGGCGCCCAGAGGCCTCCGGCAGAATAAACTTCAAAGAAAGGACTCAAATAAGTGTGCAAGATAGTCATTGGCCTCTAATTTTCTATTGTTGGTCCTTAAAAGCTTGGCTTATTCTTGCACTTAGCTGCATTTGCTACAGATTGCTATTAGTTTGCTATTAGTCTGTCGCTAGAATAATTTGTATTCCGCTCATTACAACAACATGCATATTTGATACTCTAGTGTACTTTTTTACCTAGTGATTTAGTAAGCCGCTGCAACGCTGGTGACCCATCATGAATGTCTATATGTACATCTAGGACACACAGGTCTTTAGAATAAATCCTTTCAGCAGCTGAGAGAGATTCTTCCAGTTGATCTTCTGTTTCTATCAGAAAACCTTTTCCATGACCTATTATCTCGGGAATACGATAATAATTCCAAGGCAATATATCATTAAAGGGGCCATCGAGCATAGGACGTTCTGTTCCGTACCCCTTATTATTTAAGACAAGGATAATCGGATTTAAAGCAAACCTACTAATAGTTGATATCTCCATGCCAGTCATCTGAAAAGCACCGTCTCCTACTATTACAATAGGACGAAGCGTTGGACTAGCTAACTGAGCTCCAATAGCTGCGGGGACAGCAAATCCCATTGAACAATAATAAGCAGGCGATAAGAAATCTGTTTGGCCATGGATGGTTAAATCAAGAGCACCAAATAAAGAGTCACCAACATCAGCTATGACAATTGCATTATC
>JBKPPX010000238.1:0-14379 GCA_046733815.1 Thermoproteota archaeon
AACCAATAGATAATGCGGAGAATATTCAAAAGATCTCTGTAAATATGATTAAAAGATACTCTCCGAAAGCTAAACAGGCTATAAAGCAAATGAGAGAGATTCTAACTGGAGAGAACATGCCATCGCTAAACAAAGGATCGATCGAAGTACTTGAGAATGCAGAATTATATATCGATGACTCTGAGAGATTTTTAAGACAGGGCAAACACGACCTTGCTGTTTTGACCATTGGTTATGCAGAGGGATTGATTGATGCACTTCGTTTTCAAAAAGGGATCAATCCATGGCTATTATAGCAAAATTTTAATACATAATCTGATAACACAAAAAACTCGTCGCTATACTCTTGAAAATTAGAAACAACAGATTTAGGATGAAAACTTAAATTCCCTTTTCTCTGCTCCTATAGTAGGAAGAATATACTTGCTTTTAACTTGTTGGAGTTATAATCATAGGCTTTCTTCATTCCCAGATGGAAGTAATGGTATGGATCAGTATTATAATAGATTAGGAATGATACATTGTCATTTTTATTTTAAGAATCCTAACAGAAGGATAGGAATCCATGGTAAAGCCATCAACGATTAAGAATCCTCCTATGAAATCTGCCGTTATTCCTTGTGAGTTAATGCAATTTGTTAAAAATAATACATATTCCCTTCTTATCAAAGGTTACGCAGGAACAGGTAAAACTACATTATCCCTTACTATATTACGAGTATTAAACGTCAGAAATAATTTTTTTTATATATCAACTAGGATCTCTCCCAAACAAATTTTTGTGTATTATCCATGGCTTAGCAAATTTATTGATGGCTCTAAAGCTTTTAATTCAGTAGAAAACGGGTATAATTTATCAAGTTTTGAAGATGCACGTCTAGATGAACCTGAATCGCTTTTTGAAAGAATTACGAATCAATTAATGGATGTAAAAGCGCCAATAATCATTATTGACAGTTGGAATGGAATTGCATCTTTTATGGATAAAGAAGCCAGGCTAAATAACGAGAGAGTGTTGCAGACATGGCGAGAAAGAGCAGGCGCTAAATTGATATTTATTAGTGAAGATCCTAAAGATACAACTCTTGACTTTCTTGTTGATGGAATAGTAGAATTAAAGCATATTCATTACGATAATATCAGAATAAGAGAAATTCTCCTTTCGAAATTACGAGGAATTAGGATAAATAGGTCAACATACACTTATACTCTCAATAACGCAATTTTTCGAAGTTGTTCTCCTTTCCGATCAACAGAATTTATTATTAATACTAAATCAAACATATTCAAGAAAAGATGGCAAAAACTTGGGCCAATTTCCAAAGGCACATACATTACTAGCGGATATGTAAAATTAGATAACCAATTAGGAGGAGGCTTCCCAAGGAAAAGTATAGTATTATTAGAGACTGATTCAGATATAAATAAGCAAACTACAATCGCCTTCTTAGCCACTATTATGTATAACTTCATTGTAACCTGTAATCCAATTTTATTTGGACCATTTCAAATATTTGAACCGGCCATGGTAATTAATTACCTTAAATCATACTTACAGAAAGACCCTAAAAAGGGGCTTGTTAAAATTCTATGGCCTGCAAATATGGCCAAGGATTCATATTCTGAACACATTATACCATACCAACAATGTAATAGTAAACAAAAAGTTGAATTTTTTCAACATCAAGTATTTAAAGTGAAAGAAGAGAATCCATGCAAGCTTTTGCTAAACATAACGGGTCTGAATATAAGTAAGCAAAAGGAATGGTTCGAAAAAACAGATCAAATAGAAGAGCTCATATCTTTTATGAGAGACAATGTAGATCTATCTATTTTCGTTATCCAACATTCAGAAAATATAAAACCAAACTTGTACGACGAATATGATATACACATGCGATTAAGGATAATAAACGGCAGCTTATTTTTACAATTACTGAGTACGAATTCACCCCTTTATGAAATGATAAACGATACTTCATATGGTTATCCAAAATTTAAACTGGAGCCTATGGTTTAGATATATCATGTAATATTATGTACTTAAATTATAATATTCTTCTGTAATATTTTCTTCTATTCCTACAGGCAACAATTCCTTCATTTGATCATAGTATGATAGAAACTTATTACCTTTATGTGTAATTCGATAAACCATTTTATTTCCAATATTAACCTCTTGGACAAGACCACTCTGAAGAAGTGAATCGAGGTAAATTTTGCATTGGTCGTTGCTCAGCATAGCTTTGTACATTATTTTGGTTCTTGTTTCTTCTTTACTAGCTGATCTAAGAATTGCTGCAATAACTTCATAACGACTACGGTTCTTCATTGATACGATATAATTAAAACCACATTTCATTTAATCTGATTGGAACTATCAGATAGAAATATTGTTCAGCCGAGAGATAAAAAATTTTAATTAGTATTTTGTCAGGTTTAATATATATAGTATATTCTGATGATTTTTAATAGATATCAGGCGATTGGATCCCGGTTGCATTCTGAAGGATAGTGAGATTTGATTTGAGAAATAGTCTCCTATTATTGAATCAATATATCCCGCTATTTGTCTGCAACAATAGCTTTAAAGAGATAATACACAGAACACTTTATAGTCTATTATTGCATTGAATTCTTATGTTACCTTCAAGAATTGGTGTTAATGTCATATACTCCTCGAGTGATTTACCAGATATAGAATCTCCATATTTGATTTGCGGATTTCCAGGCAGTGGTTATGTAGGAAAGATAGCGGTTGATCATTTGATTCAAGAGCTTAAAGCAAAACATCTAGCTGATATATACTCGACATCGTTTCCACCACAGGTTTTGATAAGGACAGACGGAACCGCAGACCTGATGAAAAATAGTATCTTTTACTCAAAAGATAGCAATATCAATATACTTTTGTTAACAGGAGATTCCCAGCCTGTGAACCCAGAATCTGAGTATGTTCTAGCTGAGGAGATTTTAGATATAGCTGCAAAATTTAATACAAAACATGTATTTACGTTGGCTGCCTACATAACCGGAGTATTTGTTGATAAACCTCGAATCTTTGGTACAGCTACCGATGCAGATATTGTAAAATCCTTCTATGAAAAAAATATCTCGACGATGGATGTTGGTAGTATAACGGGTATGAATGGGCTTATTATCGGAATTGCTAAGCTCCGTGGAATCAGAGGTACATGTTTACTGGGAGAAACATCCGGGTATGTAGTTGATGCTAAGGCTTCCAAGTCCATTCTCGAGACCTTGCTTTCGATAGTGGGAATAAATATAGATATGGCAACCCTTGAGAAAAGAGCAAAAGATACTGAGATGTTAATAAAAACTATTGAGCAACAGATGGCCGGAAGATCAGGCAGATTGCCGGAAGGTCAACAGACTCAACCGCCAGGTAAATCGCCTAATATGGGATACATCAGCTAAGCTTGTTTCCTTAACTATATGATGAAGGATGGATGGATTATTCATCTTTTAAGTCAATTTGGAGAAATTTTATTCAGAAGCATCAGGTACGGTCCATAAAGCAAATTCTATCACTATTTGACATATATCATGGAAGGACGTAAAATGAAATATTATTTTATATTATTTAAAATCATGTTATTAATTATCTGGCACCTGTGCACTATGACTATAGTTATTTGGCCCAGAAATTGGTATTAAATTTTTTTTAAATTTCCGTATCTCCCTATATTTAAGCTATTCTCTCCACGGAACGCCTGAGTATATCCATTCTCAACAGAAACCCTGTCTCCCTGCTTTACCATGTTAATCTGATCATCCCACAGTGATAGCTTTACACTTCCTGTCTCGTCTGAAATAGTGGCGTCTGCAACTTGAGCAGTCCCACCCGCTCTGAGATTCACAGTTCGCGGTTCCGTAAGGCTATCTATCGTTCCCTCGACGCTTACTCCTCGCATTCCTGCCTTTAAGTCACCGATCTTCATTTCTCTTAAAACTTCAGCTATTTGTTATAATAAAGCTTCCTGATTACATCATCACTGTCATTGATTGACCACAGTCAGTACAAACTAACTTCGTCCCAGTAATACTCTTTTCTCTTACTTCATGAAGGGTTTTTGAATGACATTTTATACATAATCTTGAAACTGTTTCTGGTTTAGGCATACCATCAAATTACACCTTATTTATTTATTTTATAAGTAAAACACTTACTTTA
Organism: Thermoproteota archaeon; assembly: GCA_046733815.1. Taxonomy (GTDB): domain Archaea; phylum Thermoproteota; class Nitrososphaeria; order Nitrososphaerales; family Nitrososphaeraceae; genus JAJNBK01. The sequence goes on from JBKPPX010000238.1 coordinate 4,196, forward strand.
ACTTTAGCCAAAATCATTCAAAATGTTACATTTTTATTCATTTGAATAGCAACTATCAAATAAGGTCAATCATATCAATCGCGTGTATATATATGGAGGGATAGCGAAGCCTGGCCAAACGCGCAGGACTCAAGATTGAAGCATATTTTTGAATTAAATAGGGATTGCATATGGGAAATCCCGTCCCTTAGGGGTTCGTGGGTTCGAATCCCACTCCCTCCACCATCAATAGATCAGTGATATGAAATTTATGTCATATAATATGGCTACAAGTCTAACACCAAAGCTAGAGAAATTCATAGAAATACTGTTTCCATTAGATTTCGGTTTCTGGATACGTTGTATATTATCATATTTTATGGAAGCAAGATTACAAAATGTGAACTTTAAAATGACTCTGACAGGAACTATTCCTACAGCCTAATCTATCCTCGTATCTATTTACACATCGATAGTTCTAAGGAAAGAGACACATCATCTTTCTGCATTTATCCCTTGAGGATGTAAATTTAATATCCATTCTTTCAGAAATCATTATAAATTAAACAAAGCAATCATACAAAATAATTTCAAGAGAGAAAGAGAGTGTATACAATTAATCTATTTAACTCGTACATATCAAATGTATAATGTGATGTTTAATAAAGTGGCCTAGGTATCTTAATGCCTTTATTGCTGATTAAAGAATATAACTCAGGTAAGGAATATACAAAACCAACATGAACGCAATCTGCTCTTTCATCCAAAAGACATTGCAGTTCTCCATCTTTTAATAAGACCTCTGCAATTCTATTTCGCTTGTTGTCTTTTACAATAACACGATTTTGATCTATAGCAATTTTTTCCATGAATGGAGCATGTTTGGCAAATACTTCATATTTTATTATCATTTCCTCCATCATGCTGGTAAGATAACCTGAAAAACTTGTGATGCCCTTTAATTCTAACTCCTTTTTACTTCTAACGTAGACGTCAAAGAATTTTTTATAAACGTTTTCACTAACTGTGATGGATTTGAAGCCAGCCTTTGGCATAGTCTAAGTACGGTAATGGACGGAATAATATAAGACTTATCCTCATTTGGATTATGCAATATCAGCATGTGAAAAGGTGCATGGAATACCACCAATCACGAATAGTACACCCAGCCAAAATATATTTGGCGAAAGGAAGGGACTCTTCGGCATTTATTGAGCTCGACAATGCCAGAGCTGCTATTAATAGATAAGTGGCTACATCGAAACATTGTCAATTGTTTGTATTTCAGTCACTTAGATTTAGCTGTATGCTAGGCGCTGTCCTAGGATACTTAGTAGAGGCGAAATACTTGCATTTTTAACCTATAGTCGGTATACGTCAGGTTTCTCTAACGATAGCTTAGCAAGCATGCAACTTTGACATCCGTGATTTGACATACGAAATGTTGACAATGGATCCTCATTACTCTGAGCGATATTGTGATGATTACATAATATTAAAACGATAGGTGTAAGAGTTGATTGAAAGGCAATATACAATGGCAATTCATTATAAATATATATAGCAGAATTCATCGATAGTATATATCCAGTTATATAGAATCTATATGGAAATACTTTACATATATAGACATATCTATTGATTAATGGGGTTATTATAATTTTTGTACTCTATTGAGATTTGTGCGCATAATATAAGTATGAATGTCTATTAAGATATATTGGTGCAATATATTCATACCGAACATAATGGGGTAAGATAGAAATTAATTGGCCAATCAAGTTAGGTAAAAACTAAGATGAAAGTTTGAAGAAGACTGCATTATCGTTGCTATGTCATCGAAAATTTAGCTTAGATTTTTCTATACTTATCATTATGAATTTTAATATTTCTTGTTATTTATCCTATAAATGGAATTTTCTAATTTCTAGAAAAACTATGGATAATAAAAGAGTCTTAGATGTTGTTCTAATGGAACCCGCGGAACAACAAATACCATCAAAAACCAAATCAAACGAGTTAAATGATGTATCCTATTGTGATCAGTGTAATAACGACGCCGTTATTTTCGATATGGTTTCTAGCGAATATGTATGCAGTTCGTGTGGTTGTGTTGCAAATGCTGAAATTTTTACATCTGAGCATAATAACAGCTATTCTTCTCAATCCACATATAGTGATAGATCAAGGACAGGTATGCCAGAGTCCCTTGCAATCCATCATAAGGGTTTATCCACATTAATTGGAATTGGAGATACTGACGCAAGAGGCAAGGCTCTCGAGCCTTCTCAAAGAATGAAAATACAAAGACTAAGAACATGGAACAATAGATCACAACTTAACGACTCGATTTCGAGAAATTTGGAAAAGGCTTTAAAATTTCTGAATAACTTTGGAGATAAGCTCTATCTCAGTCAGGCAGTTATGGAAAGTGCCGCATATATATATCGAAAAGCTGCAGTAAAAAAACTTGCGAAGGGTAGATCAACTCTTGGCTTAGTTGGAGCTGCACTTTATGCCGCCTGCAGAGAGACAGCGACGCCAAAAACAATTTCAGATGTAGCAGCAGTTTGTAATTTATCCAGCAAAGATGTGATGTCTCACTACAAATTAATCCTTAGAGAGCTGTCATTACAAATGCCTGTACTCCATGGACCTGACTATGTCACCCTTATCGCGAATAGGTTAGATTTAAGCGAAAAAACAAAACGAGAAGCTTTGAAAATTTATTCCAGTGTTCAGCAAAATAGGATTTCAATTGGAAAAAATCCAAGGGCACTTGCGGGCGCGGTGATTTATATAGCTTCACACAATTGCAATGAATTTTTGAGACAGGTCGAGATATGCCAGGTAGCAGATATATCAACCGTCTCGTTGAGAAAGCGTTGCAAGGAAATAAAAGGAACTCTTGAAATCTGATTTATGTAATTTTTAGGATATACTGTGTTAAATCTCTGCCATTGCAAATTGATTGCCATTGACTGGCCGTGACACACAAATAAGCTGCTTCAAAATTTGGATATGCCTCTTTGCAGGAGAATATAGTCACAATCATGCCATCATGGTCGATCTTGTAACCCTTACAAGGCTCGTGTCCTCTTATTATCATTTTAGTCTTGGTTAATCTCAACCAATTTTTAGAAACATCAATCCCAAAGTGTCTTCCAATGCCTCTTCTAGAAAGCTCCCATTCTTGATCATTTTGGATCTGCTGTCGAGGATCACTCCATAAAATTTCCTCCATCCACCCATTATGAATATTTTCATGTGCCGTAGCAATTGAATTTTTAAAATCTGTCGTCCCTTCCATAAATCGTGTAGGAAGTCCACCGTGCACAATCAAAACCTGATTATGTATCAAAGTAGAGAGGATCAAGAGTCTAAAAAATGGCAGTATTTTGTTAATATAGATCCGTTTCCCATTCGCTCCATATCGTTCTACAAGTTTGGACGGTAAATCATGTGAAGAAAATGGAAATTCACAAGGCGCTTCATGATTTCCGCGCATAAGTATGATAGAAGAAGGATATTTTTGTTTTAGGAAGCAAACCGTATACAACACTCCAATTGATTGACTTCCTCTATCTATATAGTCACCCATAAATATCATTTTGTTCCTTGAGTCAGCAAGAAACCTTTCATAATCTGTATTTTTCAGAATGCGGAACAACGAGTCGAGATCACCGTGAATGTCGCCAATAATTACAATGTTTTGTGGAGTATTCAATTCTGCAAACCCATCTGAAATGGATCCTCCCGGCATGATATTATATTGTCTTTGCTTTTCCATTATATTGATAGCAGCATCGATAATTGCAACAAAATTAGCTGAATTTGCCGTAATTGAAGATCGATATAGGTTATCCAAGTACAATACTAGAATTTACAGAGTGTTAATAATTTTTAGCAATTCTATAAAATACAGAATTATGATATTAGTTTAGAAACAGGAATACGCATGTCTGTATCACCTACATATTTGCATGGATTGACAAATAGAAAAATAAGGCGATATACTCGATTTTTCTATATTACAAATGTAGAAATGTTCTATGTTCTTTTTGGATTAAAAAGTATGTTTAGTATTAAAAGCAATGGATCGAGAAATACATCGGTATAATTGCCACTGGATACAACCGGCTGGAGTAATAGGGGATGGTTAGAGATAATCGAATTTATTCTTTCAATGTGTGAGAATGGTGCTAGGAAAACTCATGTTATGTACCGATGCAATCTGAATTCTAAACAAATCAATGAATACCTAAACTTTCTTCTCGATTGCGGAATGCTAGAGAAGATTCAAGAACGACCAAATTCAAAACGTTCTATTTATAGGACCAGTGATCTAGGAAAGAATTTTATAATTAGATATAAACAACTGTTAGAACTGTTTGGTAAGGTCACCTCCAGATAAATTAAGGTGCCGGAAAAGTGATAGTTATAAAGAATTCTATAAATCTACATGTATTAGCTATAACAATGGTATTTTATCAAATCTGATATTATACAGCCGGGTCTTTTTACTAAATGATATACGTCAATGCATTTATAAGAATCGTTATCTACTATGTCATTGCTGGTTAATGAATATAACAAAATACTATTGGCAATGAATTTGAAAAAACCTCATTATAGAATAATATGATTGCACTAAGGACTAGCACTAAAACGGTTTTTGACTTATTGAATGTCTAACTGGAACAATTTTTACATATATAATCAGATCATGATCACAGAATAAAATTTTCTTTATTCTTTGCCAACTGAGGTAGCACTTTCTTATCAATAATCATTTTGGCATCTGAGTCGGCATCAAACGATAATAGTAGATAGAACCTCTTACCCTCATTTCCACTAAATATTATAGGAACAGTTGCACGTATCAACTTTTCATATTTCCCTATTGAATATTCTAGCCTCCCTATCTTTGATTCGAAATCTTCACGTGTAGCAGCACGAAGAACAGCTTGTATAGAATATTGTGAAGTTTCTTCTTTTGTCATTAAAGGAACTAAGCCCTCCCTATATTGTGTCGCAATAAGACTTCCAAGCTGATTTGCTATGCCTGCGAACCTGATTGATTGATTACACGCCAGTATTTCCCTACAAAAACTTTCAAAATAATTGTTTTGCATTGTTTAGATTTTCATCATAAATATTTATAGATTGGTAAGTCCTAGGAGAAAAATTAGATAACATTACTGATACATAGTTTAAGTTCTATAACTCTAATAAAATTCAAATGGAATAAATTTTACTACACATAAGTTAGGATTTTCTTGAAAAAGTATGATAGAGGAGAAATGAATTGGATTGAGAATTAATTTAATTCTCATTAATCACTCTTCTTTCCTACAATCAGTATAAGTATCCCTTAGATATCAATATTGTTTCTGCTGTGTTGATCCTTGCTTTCATTTATTTATCATATTCTAATTATCCATATACCCGATATTATGTTATCATATGAGAAAGAAACACATATACTAATAATTAGATTGCCAATATTATATTATATTATATTATATTATAATGAGATTTAGAAAAAAGCCCCATTATTATTCATGACAGCTATAGTGCCTTAAATATTGCGACATTCTTTAACCTTAGCTTGTAAGTTTAGCTTTTAAGTTAGAAGTTAAACTACCTGCGAACTCTAGCCTTTGGCAAGAATTAGAAAGACCTTCGCTTGTCATCGCACGTAATTTAGTCTTTTGTATTATGGCATCAGCTCCGAATTCCGGCCAAAAGTTTTGTTCTTTAAAAAATACTGAAATACATGAAAACAAAAGAAGGTGTATTTGTGGTAGTATAGTCTAGAATCATTAGCGATGTGCTTTAGCGATATTCATATGCTCATTCACTAACAATATTATTTTTGAGTAGTTTATGCCCCCTATTTGTTGGTAAAGACCTATACGAAGGCTAAATGAAAGAGTATCATATTGACGGGGCTCTAAGATTGATCAACTCCAAGTATACAAATGGATAGTTCATGTTGAAGGCGAATTTATTAAAAGATAATTCGCTACCTTCTAGAGCATATATTTTCTAATGTAATTATAGTTGTGTATGTATATTATCTGCACCAGTTGGTTCATCTATTCTAACTGTAAAATTACCCTCGATCGCATTAATAATATTTTTTTCTATTTTAACAATATTTTCTTCGTATAAGTCAATTCCTGTGAAGTTTCTTTGAAGATATGCGCAGACTATACCGGTTGTGCCTCTTCCTGCAAAAGGATCAAGCACCCAATCTCCTTTCATAGTAGCAAATTTAATAATCTTGGCAACTAAACTTTCAGGAAATATTGCAAAATGCTCATTTCCGTAATGTGCTTTAGTCGGAATTTCCCAAACATTTCCAGGATTCTTACCACTTGAATTACAAACTGCAAATATTGGATAATGTTTATGATCCCCTATTCTTTTACGCGTAGCATGACGTTTAAATTTTCTAAAACATGTAGGACAAAACTTTTCTGCATCGTAGCCAAAGGCCCTAGATATTTCGCTTGTTGTAGGAAGTTCTTCAAATGGAGTATTAGGTCTTGCATTATGGATAATCTCTAAGATTTTGGCTATTTTTTCTTTATCTCGCTTTAATGGCCCGTGTTGTATTAGATAGGAAGGTGGAATCTTGTTTCTACCTTCTCTTACCTCATTACCTCCTACTCTTATACCATCCATGTTTGTAAAGCATTTGTTCTTCTTTGACAAAAATAGTATTATTTCATATGCTTGCGATAGGTTTTCCTTTGAACTACTGGAAATATTATTTTTCTTATACCAGACAATATCCTCTCTAAAAATATAACCTTTTTCAACTAACTTCAAGGCAAGTCTATGAGGTACCATGAGTTTTTGATACTTTCGCCTTGTATCACCTATTACTATCCAAAGACTGCCATCCTCAGTTAATAGATCTTTACATTTAATAAAAATATTAAGCAATTTTTCAATGAACATTTCTTCGGTTTTTTCTTGGCCTATTTCATTGGGATCTTGTCCATAATGCCTATGTCCGTAATAGGGTGGAGAAGTGACTATGAGCCTATATTTTCCTTTTTCATCAGGATTTCCAGCCAAATCATTTAGAACAGAATATGAGTCACCCTGAAGCATCTTATAGGAGATCATATTTTCAATATACCTTCAATAATTCTATGCTTAGAATAATTTATCTTATCGTTCTTTATTTTCTTAATCAATTAATGTTTCTTCTCATATACCAAGCAAAAGGATAAAGACAAATTGAAAAATTATCATTTATATGAGACAGGGCTGCATTATCTATTGATTTTTCACTTTACTACCATTACAGGACATGTTGCATAGGTAACTACTCCTGATGCGACACTTCCAAGGAGCATTTTTTTAAAGCCTGATCTTCCTCTTGTTCCTATTATTATTAAATCAACGCCATGAGATTCTGCATACTCTACTATCGCTGCCTCAATAGACATTTGACTGTCAACGATTTCTGTTTTTAATTGTACATAGTTTTGTTTTGCAGTATGGATAAGCTTATCAAACCATTCTTTAGCTTCAAGCATCTCTCCTCTTTCTTTTGGATGGCTTAATTCACCTTGGGGGCTTGCCAGGCCGTATGAAGACAACGGAATGTGTATAATAGTCAATGCTATTAATTGGGCACCATCTTTTTTTGTCATTTCTATTGCATAATCTGCTGCATCCATCGATGCTTGTGAACCATCTATTGCAACCAGTATCTTTGAAAACTTTCCCTTTGTTATAGGAGCCAATTTATTTCTTATCATTGTTTAATAAAAACAGACTATTTAATAAGTCTCAAATAGGATAGTGAAAGAAGAAGTTATTATTGAATATATTATATCAGCAGTTATAACAAAGCTAGTTATTATATAATTTATATATCTTATTTTGGTGATGGACAGATATAACAAATTAGTCTAAATTTACACGTGTCATTGGAGTTTCCTGTGCAAAATCCTATTAATATTTGGCACAATTATTGTTGTTGTAACGTTTGCTGATTCATTCCCATCCTGCTATACACGATGTTAAAACGCAATTATCAACTTTCAATCACAGCATAATGGAATTATCCTTTTTGTCCCTGCGATCTTGTACTTTCGTTTTTCTTTTGCAATCTTGATTATTATAAAATGCAGTTTTATTTACTATTGATTTTTTATAATTTAAAGCATCAATATCATTTATCTAACATTGACTCGTGTATTGCATAGTGTCTATCTTTATCTTTACATATTCTTAGTGACTTTCCATATGACGAAGCATGCCGGCAGCAGCAATATCTATAGTATCAAGTATTGCTCTATATTCATTCTTTTCCTTTACTAATCATTTGTAGAAATTCAAAATATCCTAGATTTGCCATGTGTCTCTGAATATGGGATTGAGTATATGCAATCGCTTTAGTTTACAATATTCTCTATAGTATTTGACAGCTGCTGGCTCTGTCAAGTTTAGTACGATAGCTACTTCTACAGGTTTCTTACCTTTAGAAAATAGTCTGTGGGCTTTTGAAGACGTCTCTTCTTGCTGTTGTTGATCTTCATGCCTCTGTCTTTTTGATTCCTCCTCCTCTCTAAAGATAGGCGATATATCACGAATCGACATCCTTTCTATATATGGAATTTCAAGTGTCATCTTTCCTTGATTATAGTAAAGGTCAATCAGCCTCTTTTTTCTTTCTTCACTGATTGTCATATAATGTGTTTATCCTAAACTATAGATAGTTCATCCTTAAAGACTTCAATTCATGATACCATTGATACCATCTTTTACTATTTGATTTCATCTGTTACTTCTAACAAGGAGCCTTAGTAAAATACCTCAATTTTATTACTTCAAGAGTACATCGTACAGAATCAAAAAGGATTCTTTAAACTAATAGTTTAGATATAAATGTCATCTTACAGTATTCTATATTTGTGAATACAGAGAGGGATGTCAACGGTCTTATATCGTTCCTTTTAGCAGTAACGATATCATCAGCGATATCAGCATAGCCAGTAGTGGAGAATGATTCTTGACATTGCACAGTGGTATTAAAGGAAATTATGGTAAGCAAATTCTTCATCTAAAATATATATAGATATATAAATCTCTGTAGGCATAAAAGCAATGGATAATAATACAATAGAAGAAGCATCATCGCCACCAGATTCTCCTCCAACTCCTTCTAATCATATAGGAGTTGGTGTACCTGATTTGGATAAAGCAGTAAGATGGTATCATGAAGTATTAGGTTTTAACATAGTGACTGAACCTATGGAAGGTAGTGCTGACGATTCGCATTTAGGCATAATTTTAAAAGATATTTTCGGGGGATCATTTAAGAGATTACGATTAGCACATATGAGCTTTGCAAATCAAGTAGGCTTTGAGGTATTTGAATTTATAGATCCAAAAGAAGAGCAGCGAGAAAACAATTTTGAATATTGGAAAACAGGATTTTTCCATATTGGCATAACTAATCCTAACATAGAAGAATTATCCAAAAGAATAACTGAGAACGGCGGAAAGCAACGAAGTAAGAGATGGTAGATATATCCTGGCAAGCCATATAAAGCAGTTTATTGTGAAGACCCAATTGGCAATATCATAGAAATTTATACACATAGTTATGAACAAATATGGAGTTCAAAATAATAATAATAATAGGTAGATGTTAATTTTGTTAGAAAAGGATAATCAAAGTACATCTTCAAATGAAGAAGTCTCTATACGATGCATACCAAATGTGGAGAGATGTTAGATTTATTGATGCAATAATAGTTTACTTATTGAATAAATAAGTATAATGACTAGAGGTTCTGGTAAATCATAGCTCTTCTGAGAAACTTTGATGATCAGGTACTAAATTGGTTTTGATTGATTTCAAAAACCATGTACGGTAAATGAAGAACCGTATACGTTGAACAATACTGAAAATAGCCAGATTATTGCTCCCTTAATCAAAATAGCAAGCCTTGGCCGGGATTTGGACCCGGGACCTTTGCCTACCAAGGCACAATAACGATGCAAATATTTGAGTCCAAACTCATCTAAGGCTTGATTACCTGTATCCAACTAAACAAAATGAAATCTCATCCTTGACCTTATTATATATTCACATGAAATTGAACTCTTACATTTTTGTCTGAATATCATGAGCTGCTCTTAGAACAACTTCTGAGAGTGCTGGATGAATA
>JBKPPX010000239.1:0-1393 GCA_046733815.1 Thermoproteota archaeon
TTGACTTCGTTACAGCAGAGAACTTTCATGACACTAGAACCATTGGAATTGTAAAGGAACTGAGGACAGTTGCTATTGATAATTATTCTTTGTCACTTCAGAACAACTTGAAAGAACAAGAGCTATCTTCGTCAACAACAACAAGAACCAGTACTACTAGCACCACATCATTGGATATAGACAGACAACTACAGCCCTATACAACACCATCATCACATGGAATTACAATAGCTAATGTTGCGGTAATGGGAAATACAGGAGTTAAAATTGAAGGAACTAAAAATAGTATTTCTATAAGCATGCCAATAGGGGATAGAAGATCTGTAAAATTTGCTACCGCAGAAGAAATAATATTTGCTCTAGGAATTCCTGAGATGGGAAACCCAATTCCTGCAGGAGTGATAGAGACGTCTAATGGTCTACAGGTTCCAATTACTCTCGACATTTCTTATTTGGCAGGGCCAGACACTGCTCATGTAAATGCTTCAGGAATTTCTGGTAATCAAAAAACTACATATCTTTTGTTTTTACTACAATCAGCATATCAAAAACTGAAGGATCAAAATGTGGCATTAATAATTTTTAATACAAAAGAAGGAGAGCTTCTACAAATTGATAAGAAACCAAAAGATGTTAAAGAAAGAGCTGAAAAGCTATTTGATATACTAAACTTAGGTATTGAACCTTTTGACAATGTAACTTATTTTCTTCCTAGAGGCAAAGATGGCAAGCCTAATTCAGCTTACTTGCCAAAGAACTTCAAGACATATTCTTATGAGCTAGAGGATATTTATGATCGTCTGGAACTTTTATTTCCAGATATACATGATCCCAAATACAATATTTCCTCTATTATAGATTACATATACGAATCTTGGCCTATAAGAGATAATTCCGGGAAAAAAATAAAAACATGGACGGATCTTTTAGAATATGAAGAATATCCTCAAAGCATAATTTCGCACAAATCCTCTTTATTGCACTTTCGCGGTTACTTGCAAAGATTCAGAAAGTCTTCTATGTTTATAGATGAAAAGATAACTAGTATATATGTTGGAAAAGAAATCAAGCAAATCAAATCGGGTGATGTCTTTGTTATAGATGTAGGAATGATATCTTCTCTTGAAGAACAATCATTTATTGTTGGAGACGTTATGAAAAGTATTGATGAAATGTATTCTGCAAGATATTATTCGAGTGATAACGGAGACAATGATAATTATAGTTACGAAAAGAATAACAGTAATAGCAGTGAAAAACCACAGTATATTCTAATCTTTGTAGACGAAATCAATAGATTCATACCTAAAGCACAGCCTTTAGGAAGAATGAATGCAGTATCAGAACAGATAATGAAGACTCTGATTGCTGGAAGATCAAGAGGGACTATTTT
>JBKPPX010000240.1:0-4908 GCA_046733815.1 Thermoproteota archaeon
CATATAAGGAGGCTGAGCGAGTACGTACCCTTTATCAGATAAAAAATCGATTGCAAAATGAATTAAGGCATAATTCATTCTTACTAATTCTTTTTTTAAAAAGTAAAATCTTGCCCCTGATATTTTTGCAGCTCTTTCTATGTCGACAAGATCTAGAGAAGTTGCAATTTCAATATGGTCTCTAGGATTGAATTCAAAATTCTTAATTATTCCACTGTGTTTAATGACGACATTGTCATTTTCATTGTTTCCAATAGGAACAGATTGATGGATAATATTGGGAAGATTTCTCATAAGAAGGTTAAATCGCGATTCGATTGACATTTTTTCTTCTTCGAGGCTTAAAATCCTATTGTCTATATCCTTCATTTTCGATATTTCTTGTGATGTATTAGCATTTTCTTTTTTCTTGGAGGCAATGGAATGCGAGAGAGTATTCTTCTCGTGTTTAACGTGCTGTATTTCTGCAATTAATTGGCGTCGTCTACCATCTAAGGAAATTAGATCATTAATTGGGAAGTCTACTTTTCTTTTATTTAGGGTATCTATTATGATTTCTGGATTCTGTTTCAGTAACTTTGAGTCAATCACCAATTATCACTTTTTCTGCAAGAGAGATGTCCTGTAAAACTTCATCTACAGTATTGATCAGGGTTCTAATTTCAGTACAGGATGAAAATTTGATAACGATAGAAGTATTATCTTTTAAACTCATATCCATAGATAATCCTTTTGGAAAGTTAATGTTATCTGGCATTAGTGCCTTGAGGATCGCCTCTGTTTCTGATTGCTCTGCGAACTTTAATTCTATGATTAGAGTTACTTCAAGAAGCGGCTGTGAATTTGGCATCTTGTATTGCGTTCCTAACTGCAGATAAAAATTCTTCCAATCCTGTAGGTGGAATTCTACATCCTGCTGCCGGTGAATGACCACCTCCGCTTCCTCCAACCAATTCTGAACAATATCTCATTATCAAACCCAGATTTGATGTTGATGTACTTCCAAGGGATTTTCTAGCGGAAAATTTATAGGCTCCATCCTTAGTCAAGGTTCTCACAAAAACTAATCGGCCACCAAGACTTGGCGATCCACTCAATAAAGAAGAGACTGCACCTAGCATATCTTCAGCCAAAAGTCCCTCACCATTAATGAAAACTGATTTACCATTATCGATCATGCGCCATTTTTCAGCAAAAATAGACGATATCGAATTTCTTAAGGTTGTTCTGTATTTTGTAACTATTTTTTCGCCTTCTTCTAATAAGTCATTTCTGTCGCCCATACAAATTCCAATGCCAATTCCTGCTTTACGAATTCGTCCGCATGCATTCAACATTGTCGAAAATTCCCTCGCGTCACGAAGTTGGCTTCGTTGATCTTCGTTAACAAGCGTGTATGTATAACCTATAAGATTATCAATCACATTAACTTCTTTATTTTTCGATGAATTGACTACAAATTTAGCTATTGCATCTAAAATAATACTTTTCTCGTCTTGCGAAATTTCGGAGAGCACTCGCGATCGTCCATTTTTTTTCATTTTTATTCCTGCATTTTTTATGAGTGCATGGCAGGCTTCAGCGTTCCACGTTAGGCCTTCGATATATGGAAAAGCTGTATATGCTAGTGTTTCGTGGATCGGTCTAGTCTCACGTCCTGTAAGCAGAAGATCCAAATTGATACTGATAAGCTTTAATGACTCGGCAGTCTTCACAATTTCAGAATTAAGGCCAAAAAGTGATTTTTTGTCTCCCTGATCTTGTCTGTCAGCTAGAGCAGAAACAATGGCTATTGGAGAAAGATCTTTATTTTTTCTATCAAGTGTGGTCGCAAGCATATATGCCATACCTCCTGCAGAAATCTCTTTACCTCCATCTATTCCATATTTCCAAGCATTTAGGATTTGGTTATTGTCGTCTCTCGATATTTCTTCTTCAGGAATTTGATGGTGATCAATTACTACCCATCTATTATCAAGAGCTTGATGAAATTGATTAGCCATTCCTGCACCGAGATCTGTAATTATATAAAAGTCATGATTTTCAGAACGCATCTGCTCTAGAATATTTGGTGTGATGTCTGAAACGGTACGAACAGTGCATTTCGCGCCTACTCTAGCTAGTGCCGAAGAAATAATACTCGCTGAAGCTATTCCGTCTGCATCTAAATGACTAATGATAATAATTTCCTTTTCATTTTCAACCATAAATTCAATTTTGTCACAAAAAGTCTTCAGAGACTGAAAAATTTCTTTATTGCTCATAATAATTTCTTATTCTAGCTGCGCAATAACTGCTGCGTATTTCCAATTTTTATCGAGTTTACCTATTCTCTTATAATACTTGGATAATCTATGTATCTTTGATTCAATTAATTCTAAGGATCGGATGTTTCTATGATCACTATTATGAGCCCTAAGATGTTTTTGCAGGCCTAAAGCTTTCATTACTAGGCGCTCTAGATCTTCAGGCATGTCTCTTCTGATATCACTTTCTGTAAGCACATCTGTGATCGATTTACCTAAAACAGACTTTGTAAGAGGGATCCCATTTTCGTCCCGTAAACGCAGACCTATCTCACTTGGTGTTAAACCTTCCTTAGATAATGCAACTATCAGTGAGGATACTTTTCCTTGGCTTTCTGTCAGCCACGGTGGAAGATCCTTTGACGTGGGACGAGTAGAGTGTGATTTGCCATGAGTATGAGCATGCATTCGCGCCATATCATTTATGAAAAATTTAATGCGTATCTAAATGTTACTTAATTTACGATTGTGAAAGACATAAAGGTTAAATATTTGATTTGGAAAAAGTAATTCTATGAACAAGCCAATTTACCTGGCTACGGTCACAATAGCACTTCTGATGGGTGTTGCATTTGTTTTTCCTGCACTTCAGGTTGCATATGGACAATATGTTAGTGAAGCTCCTAGTAATGTTGAAGAGCAATTAAAACTGGCAAAAGCTAAAGTTGCTAATGCAAAGACAGCTGGCGCCTATGGTTCTGGTACATCCATGTTGGGAACAAACATAAACGAAACAGTTATTATGATAGCTGTCCTGGCAGCAATATTTGGTGGCGTTGCAGCAGCTTTCTTCATAAAAGGTAGATCAGGAAGAAAAGAAGCGGCAACTAGTTAAATCCTCTCTTTTTACTTTTTTTGATAAATATTACTACTAACAATTCCTTATCATGATTAATCTGCTAGAGTAGAAGAAGTCTCGCTTACTTCATTTCTATAATTCTATTCGACATTCTCTAATTTGGGAGAGGCATTGAGTTGATATTTCTACGACTATTTTAATATTGCAATTAATCCTTCTTTTCCTTGTGTTAAAGGAGGTTTGCTTATGAACTATAATCGTACAGAGGCAGGATTGACTTTTCATGATAGCTATCGAACCAAAATGTATATATCATAGATTTTGTCTGCTGTAAGATAATGAGCGCTATCATAAGCGTTATGGCAATGGTTAGTACTAAGTTTAACAGTCTGATTGGGCAAATAGGACCGGCGTATGATCCGCTGTTCTACGACGTAATGGTCTACATCTTCGGCACCATGTTATTCGCTGTGTTCCTGTTAGGTGTCATTGCATTCTGGCTACGGAAAAAGGGTCTTGGTGGTGGCTCTGCCAAGGAGAAATGGACACAAGAACTAGAAAGATACTTCGAACGCGAACAAATAGGTCTAATCCCAGATGAAAAACACCATTGGTAAATCATAATTGGCCTGCTAAAAAGAAAGGCAAGCAGTTCTTAAAAAATTCTTGCCTTTTCTCATTCTTACAAGTTAAGTCCTAATTTTTTTGTTATCATTATTTATTACGTGATACTGTAGTAAATGGTTTATGACTTTGAATTATCCAAAAATATCTCATCTTCTAGAATCGCGTTACGTTTAGACTGAGCTTATGAGTATATTGGCCACACTTGAGAATTGGAGTTGGTAAATAAGTAGTATTATTCTTCATAAGACAGACAGAGATTAAAATCTCGTACGATGAATATAGACATACTTGTCTTGTCTCTACAATACCTCTCCTCGTTCTTTTTCTTAACGTGTAAACATATTATCTGAGAAAGGGGCTTTATTTTTAATGATGGAACACGTTTATTCGATCCGTATTATTAAGCTTTGAAACAAAATCTATTATAAATATGTACAAAGTTATCATATCATAGTATTGAATGAATGCTAGTGCTCGATAGTTTTTATGAACTAGCAAATAAACTAATTTTTGGTTAAGCAAAACACAGCTAAAAATTTCTTACGAAAATAAAAAAGTAGAAGAGTTATTTTCTACTAAATAACCTGCCATGGTCTTGTAGCAAACGTTATTCCAAGGCCTGCTCCAATAAGAATTACCTGATAGGCTACATTACCCCACGGAACCGGCTTCAAGATTGGAGGTCCAGTTACTTGTACAGTCTGTCCAGGGCCAAGACCTGGGCCAACACCTGCTATGTTAAGCTGTGTATGCACATGATATGTGGCTGGCTCGAGAGCTTTTGCTCTCAATTCATAAGGAACTGTTCCTTGAGGAGGAATCTCAAATACATTTCCAGGCGGATCTCTTGCAATGAATTCCCACCTATTTCCTGCGTTAGTTGATTCGCTGAATAATGAGATCCATGCTCTAAGAGGTCTATTTACTAGACTCTGTAACGTACCACTTACTGTGATTTCATCACCTGTTTTCAGAGTTTGAGCCGAAAAGGTCTCGTCTTGAATGCGAACGAATCTGCTTTGAAGCTGTGCCTGCACACCATGACCCTCTACGACCGGTATTAATGCCAATGCTGTATACAATGCCATGACCGACGCAACAACAGCCGTAACGATTAAGGTCGTGCTTCTAACCATATATGTATCAAGCCATAGGAGGAAAGACAAAGATATATGC
>JBKPPX010000241.1:0-5425 GCA_046733815.1 Thermoproteota archaeon
GCCAACAGATATGATGATAATCATCATATCTGTTTAGCGAGCTAATAACCCAAAAAAAGAAGCAGGTGATTATCATATATATATATGATTTGATATTAAGACTCCAATTGTAATTAAAAGAGTAGTAAATAAATTATCATCAAGACTAATTACAAAATGAATTGAAAATCAGACTTAATCCAAAATATGCTCAAATTGAATTTGAAACACCTATTGAACAAACAACCTTTGAAAAGTATTATCCTATACCAGCAGATTCACAAATGGAAATAAAGATTGATTTTATGCCTAACATTAGTCTTCGAAAAAAGCCAGATTTGAAATTATCCTATATAAAGTTAGAAAATTCAACAGATTATTATTAAATGTATAATTAGTGTAAAGGTTACAGGAATAGGTGTAAGTTGTGAAATATTACCAAATTGTTTTCAAAGTTTGCTAATAAATCTTTCTCAGAAACTAGATTGGGAATGTTTATCCACATTTACAAGATGATATATACAAAAAAGACTTTTTTAGAGCTTTACAATCAAGGTAAAACGATACGTGGGATAGCGACGACGAGACATACCTATGTTAATCATTTATCTCAATTCATAGCATACTTTACTAATAACGAATAAATATTCATCAAATATTATCCGTAACGAGTTTTAAGGTGTAGTACGATATAAGACATCAAGAAATAAACTATTTAAAAAACAGTCTTATTACAAAAGAGCGCAAATATCATGACATAATTGGGAGAACATCTAATATGAAAAATTTTAGTTAGCAGTCATTTCGTGCATGGAGATCAGTATAATTTGTAGCATTTCCCAGCGGTCGGTTTGAGTTAGTATAATTACTTAAAAATCAAAATGTAATTAACTCTCTATCAAGGTTCAAAATTTCTCAATCCAAGCGATGTCAGTTAGATAAAATGAATGTATAGAAATATATTAGAACCCATTTTCATTTGGAGAACTAATCCTGCCGAATCCGCTAACAATAATGTTTTTCATACATTTTGCAAACATTCTGGCAAACATTGAAAAATGTCTCTAGTTTATAATAGACTGTTTCATTCTTTATATTCTATGGAGATTTTCTTTTAGTGTTAAAAGAGAAAAATATGGATTGTGGCAATTAAGAATTGCCGATGTTTAAGGAGCAAATATTATTGTGCCACCATTCTCATAGAATGCATTACCACTGCATCTATTCTTTTGATCTTGTCTGAAATCAAAATTGGTGTTCTATGCACTTGCTTGTTGCATTATAGTAGATATTAAGCAAGCTAATCCTATTGACAGAATTGCTACTACTGCTGATACGATTCCAACCATTAGTAAAGTTGAGTTCTTCATATTATTTCCTTGTATGAATCTTTATACTAGCAGTATTTTCATTTTTAAAAATTAGTATTAATAATTAATTAATATACATTCTTACGCATCAGAATATTGAACTACTCGAGGAGTATAAAAGACGATAAACTAAGGAAGATTTTTATTAAATAATTAATACGTTGTAAGGGTTTTATTACAGTAGTAGAATTACTGCTCTTGCTTGTTGTTATATAGAAACTAGATAATTACTTATTGATTATCTTTCCTATTGGTGACTCTAATTTAAAGACATAGATGAGATTGTAAATTTCTAAAGATACAAGAAAAGGTTATCTATATATGTTTATATCCATAGTAATTATCTTATCTATAGCTTATTATACGGATAGTTATACAGAATGAAACTGTATCGTTATATGTTATTATTATTTTTCTTCACAGAACTGATAAGATGCAATTATAGCTGG
The DNA here is from genome assembly GCA_046733815.1 of Thermoproteota archaeon. Lineage (GTDB taxonomy): Archaea > Thermoproteota > Nitrososphaeria > Nitrososphaerales > Nitrososphaeraceae > JAJNBK01. The sequence continues at coordinate 1,799 of JBKPPX010000241.1, forward strand.
TCAATAGCAAATAGAATGGTAAAAAATAAAAATTGTTACAAATAAAAAAGAAGTAAAATGATTTCAAATCCTCAAATAAAGTATATTATTGTAATTGTTGTTATTGCAGCTGCGTTTATTATTTGGTTTGGTATTATTAGATTTGCATTTGGCGTCAATAACCCATTTTATGTGGTATCAAGTGGAAGTATGATACCAAATCTCAATGTTGGCGATTATGTCATTATCAAACATGGGAGTAGTAATAGCAGTAACGATAATTCTTCATTTAATAAACTAAAGATTGGCGATATAATAGTTTTTAAAACACCTGGTGTATCAACTGATGGAGAACATAAAGTAATTGTACATAGAGTTGCACAGATATTAAACGCTGATTCTACTAATGGTGAGAGAATCATAAGAACAAAAGGCGATGCTAATCCATATTCAATTCCATATCTTGATTATCCTATTAAAGGAGAAGATTACATCGGTAAAGTAGTATACGTGATTCCAAAAGTAGGACTAATAACAAGAGCCATTGCTCCTCCTTTAAACTATATTATTATTGGAGTTATTGCTATAATTCTTATTTATTATATAAAAAATCAAAAGAAGATTGATAACCAGAAAAAATAAAGAAAGAAAGACATGTTTGTTAGTCAGTTGATGATGCCAAGAAATTGTGCAGTGCTGCACCAATTACTGCAATTCCTAATTCGCCGGCTATAGAGTACCTATAATAGTTAAGAACTTCTTGCTGCCTATAAAAGACGGTAAGTATCACATCCTAGTAGAGTTTATGTTGAACTACAAAACAAAAAAGCATAGTAAACAAAACCAGAGTACAGTGTTAAATTAATCAAGAATATTCGCTTTTTCTCATCATAATTTGAATAACTTGTTGATCTGTCACAGGTTCAAAGCTCTGATAGTATTGTTCTACTGATTTAAAACTAGAAGTCGAGGGACTTGTAATTACTTCAATAAAGTCAGCTTCCTTCTTTAATAAATTTAAAGTCTCTTTTGGAGCTACAGGAACAGCAATTATCAAACGGCTTCCTGGATTGTTAGCCTTCTTTATCCATCTTGCTGCGGCGATAACTGTAGCTCCTGTTGCAGCTCCATCATCTACTAATATTACAGTCTTACCATTGATAATATTGTAAACTTCTCTTGCTGTATAATCTGTATAATCCTTACGACGATATAATAAAGACCTACGTTTTATTTCTAGTATTTGATCTGCTTTCTCTTTTTCTATATATTCTTTAGATACTTCTAATTCTTTTACAAGGATATCATTAAGATAAGTAGTACCGTCTTCCATTACTGCACCTATAGCAAGTTCTTCACTATGTGGAGCACACAATTTCTTCGGTATGATAATATCAAAGAGACTAGAAGATAATTTCCTTGCTATAATATCTCCAACTATTACTCCTCCTCTTGGAATTCCTAATACTATGCTATCTTTTCTTTCCTGTTCTTTTTTTATTACATCCTTTAATGCTTCAGCTAGAATGTTTGCTGCAGCTGCTCTATCTTTGAGCTTTAATTGGAATTTACTACTAATTCTATCAAATATAAATTTATCACCGACTATGGTTTATTAATATCTTGACTGTATTCTTAGAGAAAGATATCTCTTCAATAGCTTCTAATTTCCATCACTACGAGCTTTTATCGCATGACAATTAGGGCAGAACCCCTGCTAATTCAACTCCTCGCTGTTTGTTGACTGCTGAAGATACGTTTACAACAATCTTGTTTGGTTTCTCGATACTATCTAATCCTTTGCTAAAGGTTACGTTATTCACATTTCCGGCAATTAGATTAGAACCTACTTGAGGACATGGAGATAGTTTCTTGAAATCGAATAAGAATGTTACGACATCATCTCCTTTATCTTCTTCTTCACTTACTGCAATATCTTTTGTGAATGTTTGATTTGCTAACTGTACTGTAGCCGATAATTTGTCACCAGCTTGTGTACCTAAGACAGAAAGTCTTACCTGGACATTTTTACATTTATCTTTTTTATCTTTATCTTTATCTTTTGGTTTTGTATCTACTGCTTGTGCATCTACTACTTGTGATGATATTGGTCCTGCTAGAAGTAATACTGTAGTTAATGTTGCCACTAATTCTATTAATAATATTTATTTTGTGTTACTCATTACAGAGAACTTAAATAAAATCAAATATATAAAAATGTAGCAAGGAAATGACAATGATGACAGCGGTGATGATGTACATGGCAGTGGAGATTCTGACGATTCAGATGACAGCAGTGACAGCAGTGACAGCAGTGATTATGGTGACAGCAAATAGGAAGCCTGACTACAGCATTTTATCTTACATCACAAAATTAAGGATATCAAGTTGCAAAATTTGTCAACGTTGCAGGTACATTCTATAACGACAAACAGAAATAGTTGTAGGAAGGAAGAAAAATAAGGAGGATGAGATAGAAATCATCATGAAATATCATAGAAGAAATGCCAGTTAAAACAAAATCATTTAACGATCCAATTGATGGTAAAGAAGATGGGGAAAGATATCTGATAATGCGATACTGGGCTAGACCAAAGTCAAAGAAGCAATTACATATTGTTGATTGGCTTAGAGATTTAGCACCAAGCAAGGAACTTCATAGAGACTGGTATCCTAAAGACAAAAATACAAAGAGAATATCCGAAGCAGAATATATAACACGATTTAACGATGAAATAATGAAGAATCAAAATGCTCAGAGACTGCTTGTAATGTTACGCAATAAAGCGATCGACAATAATAATAAAGAAAATAAAAAAACAATTACCTTGTTATGTATTGAAAACGAAGGTCAATTCTGCCATCGTCATATAGTTAAACAGATGATTGAGAATCGAGAATATTTTACTCGGCGCCAACATAAAAGACAAGAACAATAACAATAACAGTAGTAGAAGTAACAAAAAAGATATCTAAAATTAGGGCTTTTAATGACAGTTATAATAACAGCTGCATATATTGCAGTTGTTCTTCTGTTTGGATTCTTGATAAACACTATAACTGTGGCAGACGCTGTTACTAATACTATTACTACTTCTACTACTACTGCTATTCCCACTAATACAACAATGACAACGACTGCTACTGACTTTAATACAATTAGAGGAAATACCACAGGCGTTGTAACTCATATAGTAGATGGCGATACCCTAGATTTAGACATCAATAATGGTACAATAACAAGAATAAGATTTTCACTTGTAAACACCCCAGAACGTGGTGAACCAGGATATAAGGAAGCAAAGGACTTTGTAGCAGCAACATGTCCTGTTGGATCTACTGCGATCTTTGACGCAGACAATGGGCAAAAACTAAGCTTTGGTAGAGTTGTGGGTGTGATATATTGTGTTGATAATAGTAGCAGCAGCGGTAGCAGCGACAGTAATACTAACTGTAGCAATAACATACTCATAAACCTCAATCAAGCCTTACTTCAAAACAAATATGCAGAACCAGTAACAAGGTTCTGTGAGGTTAGTGAATTCTCTGACAGAAGCTGGATAAAAGATCAATGTGACAGCAATATAATTAGCAAGCAGGCTGGAAAATAAATCCAAAAACTAGTGAAAGATATGATGGATGTAAACC
>JBKPPX010000242.1:0-5770 GCA_046733815.1 Thermoproteota archaeon
AATGCAATCCATGCAACTGATTCAAGAAGCATTTCCATAATATCATTATGTGCCTTTAGCTGATTAAGTCTGCTCAGTAACAAGTTAAATAAATCAAAAAGTATTCAAAATAGTTAGCTATGAGTATAAGAAATTATAAGCTATTATTTTGTAAAGTAAGAATAATGAACTTCAAGCTTCATATTTATTCAGAAGTTATATTTCATTAGAAATAAATTAGTAAAAGATTTCTCTCAGTCCTTCTATTAACTCCTAACCACATGCTCATAAAATATTGCGGCAATGTATAATATGATAAAACATAAAACTTGTTTTATTGTATACATACTCAGTATGTCTTTAACTATGTGATAACATAAACATATTCTTCCTCTCCTATTAGGAAAAAATTCAATGTTATCAAGTATATGAATAATATAGGAAGAATGATTTATTATCTTAGTTAAAAAGCATAACCAAACGGTTGAGTAACAGAATTGCAAGTTTCTGCAAGCAATTCAATATATTTTCTCACATCATAGGAGGCAGTAGTAGTTTTTTCATTGATTAATTCTACAGGTATTGTTCTCCTTCTGTTGTTTTTTGAACATTTCTTCCTATTATAATAATCAGTTATGACATACTTTAAAATCTGTCCAGATTTGAGACTTTTACCTTCGATATCAAGTTGCTGTATTGCGTCATTCTCTATAGTATTTCTGTTTATTTGATATTCATTTGAATTCTTTGAAGTTTGTTTTGTAAAGACCAGATCTTCAAGAGGAACTTTATTTTCTTTTAAAAGCTGTGAATATTTTCTAAAAGCATCTGATATCTCTGGCATTAATGCATTGACTTCATTAATACTATTTCCTCTAGCCATTATTTGTAGAATCTCTTGCTGACATTTAGAGAAGAATGGCGGTGTATCATGTCGTCTTGCTTCCAATCCTCTTATTTTCAAACTATTACCTTCTTCAAATACTCCAAAATAGCGATTTGGTACTGGTAACTGATTGTTTATTTTAGAAGGTACAAATGCAATCCATTTGTATATGCCTTCAAATGATATTGCAAAACCTGTTTGTTCTTCTACTGATTCTTTTAATTCCAAATAGCCTTGTTTTGTTATTGCTGTATTCTTCTTCTTTTTTTGTTGTATCCATAACGAATCAACAATACCATGCAAAATTCTGAATCCCTCTCTTTCTGCTATCTTTGCTGTTTGCAGAAGAATCTGTCGGTCAAATGCACATACAGCTATATGAGCGTCAATTCTACCAAACTTTGCGTTATTAAATCCTAGGTAGCCAAAAGAAGTTACCAATATCCATTTTAATGAGTTCTGTCTGGCATCATAAATTGACTTTAACTCTGAAGATATAAGAGGAGATTTTAATAGCTGTTTGTACCGACTGCGTTTATCTATTACAATCTTCAAAGATAATGGTATTATTCCTGTTCTTTTCTCACATATGTTATAATCTAATTCAGGAATCCTTACCTTTGAATCTGGACAGCAACTACATTGAATAGTATCTGCAGACACATTCTTTTTTAGCATAATACTAGGATATAGTGAAACAAAGTCAAATTCAGCAATTTGTTCATGTACTCCTGTTTCAGGTTCAAAGATAAATCCGCCTCTATCTGCAATAAGCAATTCCTCAAACGTTTTGAAGTGTTCAGTTAATGTTGGCTTCCATGGTATAAGAGTATCTTTTTGTGTAGTAGCATAATAAAATTGTAAGCTGCTCAAGCACTTTCCTATTGAAGCTCTAGATGTAATGTGTAAAGGCATCCTGCAAATTCTAGCTATTTCATATAGACCTTGTAATCCTGATGATTCATTCCACAGAAAGGAATTAGATTTGTCTAGATGTATTCTACCAAGTATCGTTTGGGTAGCTGGTTTGAAATATATTCTTCCATATGAAAAATAAGATGTGCCTTCTTTAACAGGTTTCTTTACTGGTACTGATCCTTCTCTGCCCAGAATCAACTCCATATTGTTAAATTCAGCTCTATGAATTAGATAAGGAAAAGTGAATGAATCACCATCTTCAGTAAATATAAAATCAGGATCAATCTTTGCTACTTCAGATCTAAGTTCGTCAATCGTGTCTTGTTCTGATTCATTCCTGATTTCAATATCTTCACCACCATTTTGTTTAATTGAGATAGAAGCTATTCTATCAGTATATTTTGATATTTTTCCTTCTTTATTTAGTTCTATATCTAGATGAATAATTTTAAAATGAGGCATCTGGTACTCTGTTGACCAGACATCGTTATCTTCTTTAATGTTCCAAATTAATTTTGAACAAGTAGTATTATCACTATTCATATTATTATAAACTTCACAAAAAACAAGTGGAAAAATATCATGGTCATAGAAATAAGATTGTGCTGGCAATAAATCAACATTATATAGCCTTAACTTTCCAAACTTATCAAACCTCTCAATCCTTCGTGCTAATGTAAGTGCTTTTGTAGGGTCCAATAAAGTTAATTTTAAAACATCAGACCTTCTGATGTCGGTAATCCTTTCATACTTTGATACAAATTCATAGTCCTTTATTAGCTCAGAATTATTGCCTTCTTGCTGCTGTTTTAGTATTAATTTCTCAAGCTCTGACTTGTTGACGTAATCTGATGCAACGTAAATTGAATGACTCCAGCAATTGTCTTCTAATCTAATAGTATTGCCATTCTCTTGCTTTATCCAAAAAACCATTCTGTTGTCAAGTGGATAAGCATCAAATAACCACCCTTTTATTACCATAGTTGATCATTGTATATTTTCTTCTGCTGCTTCCGATTATCCTTGTAAGAAGAAGAACCAAGCTGATCAATTAATAGATCATTCAATTTTTGTTGGGATAAAATTAAGGTCATAGGTAGTGCTTCAGTTGGAAATGGATCACCTTTAGCATTAAATTGCTGGATAACGTTATGTAAATCGTAAATGATAATATTTGCTATTTGATAGATTGTGAACGCTGCGCTTACGATTATACTCTGCAAAAGCTTTTTAATTCCTAGACCGTACTGTCGTGCAAAAATTACACACTGGTAAATGTCTGAACTATTTCCTTCTCCAGTATCAACAAATATGAGTGATGATGACAGAGATGATAAACCATGCGATCGTATTATTATATTGCTTTGTTGTTGCTCCTCTACTGCTGATTTCAATTTTATTCTTTTCAGCGTCTTTGATAGTAAAGAACCACATTTTGAACATTCTTCTGAACTGGAAGAAGACATGATAATATTATTATCAATATGTTTTTCTCTTTCCTTTAAGAGTAGACCGCGTTCTAAACATATGCATTGCGAAGCCTGCATACCAAACCACATAGAGGAGAATAGAATGTACCATACTGTACCTAATAAATATTGTATATTACCTAATAATTTTTCTAAATAATATAATATCTCAGGCATCTAATAAATAAATAAGTTTTCTAATGCAGTAGCAAATAGTCATCTTTCTGGATCCTTGCCTAAGTATTATTTACAGTTATATTGTGTGTGCATGTCCAATTCTTTTAAAATCTTGGTATTATGAATACTACAAAATCAGAAATTGTGTTGACCTATTGTAGTAGTGGCTTGAATAGTTATGAAGTGGCTACGGTCAATATTTATTCTAATAGCGTGGCTAGTCAACTTGCCAGCTTCAACTACACTTCCATTCTGAAAGGGACAACATCTACAATCAGTTCTACATCTAACTGCTCATGATTCTCTTACCATATATAATGAGGTATCTTCCAACCAGGATCACCTACAAGGCTGCACTCAGTTAATATTTACGATTTATGTGTTCGCTTACTAATTTGTTTTTGCAGCAATTCCTGTCATTATCTTTGAAGGTCTTGCTAAGTTGGTCTTTCTTAGATACATCTGTGATAGAAATCGTATAGACATATTCAATGCGCTAAGATTATTTTCATAATTCATAACGTGGTTGTGCTAATCTATTCACATCGGGTAGGGATATCGTAGGTTTTTAAATTTATTTCTTTATATAGATTTTAGATAAAGGAATGCCTTGAACAATAACTATAAGACAAACAGATCAAATGATTTCGTATATCAGATCTGCATTTAGCAATATAGAAACTATATCTGAAAGTCTTAGCCAAAACATCTTTGCCATGTATTTGAGTTGAATGCCCTTCTAATAAATACTGTAGTTCTCACTAAGTTACACATCACAATCGTATCAAATTGCTTACAAAATACTTGATATGGTCAGCCAGACTTGTCAAGTTATATAGTTGTTGTTTCTCTTATTGTCTATGTTCACAACGAAGAGAAGCAAAATTGTCACCAAAAGCATGATAAAAGACAATGATGTTTATGAGCTGCTTCTAAAGATACCTGCAGGAAAGCTTTCCACTTACGGAGATCTGGCGAAAGCTCTTGGAAAACCTTCAGCCTCAAGAGTAATAGGAAGAATACTAGGTAAGAATCCAAACCCAATTGTTGTGCCATGTCACAGAGTAGTGATGTCGAATGGAAAACTAGGTGGGTACGCCTACGGTAGTAACAGAAAGAGAGAGTTACTTGAAAAAGAAGGAATATCCTTTACCGACAAGATTATTAGCAATTTTAAAGAAGTCAGAGTTTATCCTCTAGTGAGCAAGACTGCTGTTAGAAACTCAGATTAGTGGAGTTTTATGATAGTCCATTACAATTTTTGATCCATTCGTTGAATTGCTTCTATTTCTTACCCACATAATTGTTATCATATCCAATTTCTCATCAATCTTCTTCTCTAATTCCATATAGCGCTCATATCTTTTGCTCCACTTCGAAAGCACAAACCACTGCCAAACACCTGTTCCTAACTACATGATGAGATTAGATATGGAACGATGCGTGCGATGCCTAAAGCAGGATTAAAGCCCGAGCCAATTTCGTCAGCCGTTCCCTATATGCTTGCGTGAACTGAAATATTGCCTTGATATCATATTGATTCATTAGCTCTGAGTTTGGCTGCTCTAGCATAGAAAAAAACAATTATGCCGCATTTCTTTAAGACTTTAACTATAATTCAGCAATACTACAAAAACAATTAATCATTATAGATAGAATCAAATTTTTGATGGAACTTAACTCTTTAAACGTCTTCCTCCATAATACTCTAATGCCTTCAATGGTAAAATGTGAAAGCTGTGGTTTTGAATTTCCTTCTCAGCATGTATTATTTGATGACTGACAATCATTTGAAACAGGCTCAGTCCCTAACAACATCATCGAAGAAATTTGTCCCCACTGTAACAAGACGATGATCATACGTGATAAGTCAGGATACTCTTGGAGAGATTGATATTTCTGGATATTAATCATCACCGGAGTTAATGAACGAACGCCCTTCAACTGCATCTTTGGCCGATATAATACAATACTTTGCTATGTAGAGCCTCTGCTATTATCGTAATCCTAGTGCGTCTTTCAGATCTATTTCGTGATCTTGTTCCTGTGCTATAATCTCTCTTAATGCCTCAGAGAGCGCGAATTCACCAGCGCGCTCAGCCTGGCGGATTCTCTCTCTATAGTTTTTGATAGTTTCTTGTTCAGCTCTCAGGTCAATCTCAAGCATCGTCCTTGAATCCTGGGAAAACTCAGCGTCTTTGCCTTTTACCGTCGGATCCGCTCCTAGATAGTCGATTTGCTTAGCCACCTCTAATGCGTGTGCTAGCTCCTGTGATGCGTGAATCTTTAACTGCTCTGCAATGTCTTGATACTCAGCGCCTTTCAACGTAGAACTGAAGAC
>JBKPPX010000243.1:0-9759 GCA_046733815.1 Thermoproteota archaeon
AACTAATTCCATTGGGTTCTTCTCAATAATTGTATCTTTAATCACAGGCCTGGAAAGTTATATCGAAATTAAAACATCTAGACCATATAAAGAACTGAAAAGAAATGGATGTGACAAATATCGAATCAAAAAACTTGAAACTAGGCTTAAGTTAGTGAGTTTAGGAACTATAGTTTTTACCATTATCTTGATTGTTTTTAGATTTGCTGCAGGATCATTTTTTTAATGTTTGTGTAATATTGTAAATAATTGGCTGTTGTTTCAATAACGATAAAAGATTTTGCATGCTATATGCTAGAGAAGATAGCCGAGTTGGAATGCAAAGCAAACATCATTCTTCCCCTTTATGCAAAAATACTTATCTCCGAAACCGGAACTATAGAGCAAATACTGAGTATTTTGACTAACTCAAAAACTCAAGTAAAAATTTTAAAACAGAAAGAAAGTCCAGAGCTGATCAAACGACAGATATTTATTATCAATAAAGAAACTGGGGAACGATTAGCATATGCAAGATCAAATATTTTTCCTAGCTGTCTTCCTCAGAAAATAATAAAGAAAATAAAGGAGAGGAACGAAGGTATAGGAAAGATTATTGTAAATTCTAAATTAGAAACCTTTCGATATATATTAAAAATCGGTTACGATTCAAAAACCAAATCCGCGTTTAGAATTTACCAAATTATACATAAAGGACGAGTTGCTTTTGAAATTAAGGAGAATTTTATTATATAAATAAGGTCGTAACATATATAGAAGATTTGGACCGGGTGGGATTCGAACCCACGACCTCAGCAATGCCAATGCCGTATCCTACCGGACTAGACGACCGGCCCTGCATTAATCAACAGTTTTATTAGGATATTAATACCTTTAAGATAAGGTAACAATATTATAATTACCTTAATTTCTCAGTAATGGTATAGAGTGGCGCTGGAACAGTCTATAGGAGCAATTATAAGATATGGTACTTATCTGGAAAATGCAGAATCTCAGTTTCTTCTCTTGAGAAATAGAAGAGGTTTCTGGGGTTTTCCACAGGGACATAAAGAAAAAGGCGAAACCGATATACGAACCCTGATCAGAGAGGTATCTGAAGAAACAGGAATCGTATGTTTGTATATTCAATCATATATCGGTAGAATTCATTATTCTTATTTTAAAGCAGATGGCATGAAATCAGAAAAGGAGGTCAGATTTTATTTTGCAACCACCTCTACTAGGAAGATAAAGATCTCTAAAGAACACGATGGCTATAAATGGACAACATTTTCAAACGCATTGTGTATTCTTAACCATCGACAGCTTAAGTCAATACTGATTAAAGGTCATAGAAAAGGTCTCTATTGATTAATTAAACGAAAAAACCTACTGACCATACTAGAAACGTTATGGTAATAGATTTATATCGAACTAGTAGACGAATTGGAGAGGATACAGAATAGAAATGGCGGCTGGGAGGCGTATAGTTTTAACAGCGGACCGTAGCCTAATGACCAATTATAGAGGAAACTTCTTGTATGGTTTCATTGCATGCGGACCTTATGAGTTAGTCCCCGAATTTGTCTTCGATAAGTTATTTTGTCCTAGCGTAGAGACTGACAAAAGTACTGGAGAGATTAAGGTTGCCCAATGCGGATTAAGAAGAATTGAAGGGGCCCTTTTGAAAGAATATGAACGAGAAGATATTTTCCTTGCTCATCCAGAAATGCTTGACAAATGTATAGGATCAGATACAAAAGTGGTAGGTATTAATGTAATGGATCCGCTAGGTATGGCACCAGTTACCACGACGATGTCTCCAGAAAAACTATCTTACGTTGCTATGAAATTTAAGAAGATGTGTGCTTCAATCATACAATTAAAAAAGAAGTTTAACTTTAAAGTGGTAGTAGGTGGAAATGGTTCATGGGAATTAGCTAAGCCTGACAGAATGAAGATCCACGGAATTGATACAGTTGTGATTGGTGAGGCTGATGAACTCGCACTAGATCTTTTTCACGATTTAGAGGTAGAGGATGCACCAGAATTGCTTCACACCTTTGTTAGAAATATCGATAACATTCCTTTGATAAGAGGCCCTACTATAAATTCATTGATCGAAGCAATGCGTGGGTGTGGAAGGGGTTGTGACTTTTGTGATGTTAACAAACGGTCAAAGAAAGATATACCATTAGATAGATTGCAGACTGAGGCCAGGATTAATTTGAAATATGGCTTTGATTCTATTTGGCTTCAGTCAGATGAAATGCTCCTTTATGGATGTGATAACAAGAATTTTATTCCAAATTCTGATGCAATCTTAGAAGTGTGGAAAGGATTGAAATCTGTGGGCGCAAATTTTGTGGGCACAACACATATGACATTATCGGCTGTTACGTCATCGCCGAACCTTATCAAGAGTCTATCCGAGGTAAACAATATGGATGCGAGTGGAAGGTGGCTTGCAACTAATTTAGGAGTAGAGACGGTAGCACCAAGAATGGTAAAAAAACATCTAGGCGTAAAGACAAAGCCATACCAGCCTGAGGAATGGGGCGCGGTAGTGAGAGAGGGTTGTAAGATTCTAAACCAAAATCATTGGTTCCCTGCGCTGACGCTTATTATAGGATGGCCAGATGAAACGCCCGATGAAACACAATATACAATAGATCTAATTGAGGACTTTAGAGAAATGAATATGAGAGGTCTAGTTGCGCCATTACTTTACCAAGATTTTTCAGAGAAGAATTCTATGCACTTTGGAAACTTAAATGAAGCACAATTCACTTTATTCTGGAAATGTTGGCAACACAACTTATGGGTAATCAACGATATAATCCCTATAATTATCAGAAATAAGACATATGGTCCAGCAATGAAAGTGTTCATGGCTGGATTAATAAAGGCCGGAACGTGGGCTATAATGAAATATCTGCGTGGATTATCAAAAGATCTCTTTGATGGACAACTCCCTGAAGATATTGTTGATAGGTATGCCAGACAGAGATCAGTGACGGCAACAGTACCATCAGGTCTCTAAAATTGTAACTTTTGATTATATTTATTTTTTAGATTCCAAATATACGATAGCACTGTCTGCGATAGTTGCAATTTTAGGCGTCAAGATGATAAAGTAATTTTTATCAGCTCTTTCAACTGCAGGTACCATTTTGTATTTCTTAGTCGAAATATCAAATTCTATCATTCCTGGTTCCATGTCACCCTTTGTGTAAATCATCATGAGTACATCACCTGAAAGGGGTGTCAAGGGAACAATAGAAAACACATAGCCTTTATAAGAGCTGACAGGTAGAACCTGCTTCATATATGGCGCAACAGATACGAGGTAAAGAAAAACATCTTCTACTGTTGAGAATTCTTCAAATTCAAATTTCATATATTAGTTGTCGATGTTTCCATGATATAAGGCTTTAAAAGCTGAAAAAGCGAAAGTAATTTATCCATATGATTCAAACTTTACGTCATAGCTTCCATCTTTTCTCTTATTTCGTTCAGTAACAAAGCCCTTTGGAACCAAGTAGTCCAGCGCGCCATCTACAGTGCCCTGCCATCCGCAGACATAAAATGAAGTATTTTCTGGTGTTATCTTTTCGCCCACTAGTTCTTCCAAAGGTGACCGGTCTACGCCAGGCATAGGTCTTAAGAATGATTCTACTCTTCCTTTCTGACCACTCCATGTCCTATTGAACCACTCCTGGGGCCTGCTGATACTCGCTCTATATCGAAAGTTCCATTTGTCTCTACCTTTATCTAAGCTCTCTTCTTCCAAATCAGTTAATAATTCCCGATAACTTAGTTCATCTACGTAACTAGCTCCATGTAAGACAATTATCTCCCGCTTACTACCAATTGATTTTAGATGTAAAGTATATGCTATGAAAGGTGCCAGACCTGTACCACCTCCTATTAGAACCATCCTTCTGTTATCAGGAGATCCATCGTGCATCTTTTCATTAATAGTAAATATTCCAACAGGTTTGACCCAAAAGACTTCATCCCCTTCTTTTTTATTGAATAAGTCAGTAGTTAGTCGACCTGGAACAGGCTTTCTTACCCATCTAATAAGCAATTCAAAATGCTTTTTTTGTTCCGGAGGAGAAGCAATAGAATATGCCCTTCGTATTATTTTTCCTTCAGCAGGTATATAGGTTCCCAAAGTAACGAATTGGCCAGCTTTGAAATCTGGAACGGGACCGTTCAAAGGAGTTACGCGGATAATAGCAAGATCTTCCTTGAGTACACGGACATAAGTGCATCTTCCTTTATTGTCAACTACCATACAATCCTCAAATTCAATTTATGCTAAATAAATATATTGTTATCATTAGCAATAGATAATTCAATTTTTAACATTAAATCCTTTATAAATAATTGACAATATGGTTCAAAACCAAGACATTTCACGCAATTTCTCATAATAGATCAACTTATACAAGCCAATAAATTAAAGTACACATAAAGAAGAACATCAAATGCATTTAATAAAGCAATGAACCCTTTATAGAAATGCTTTATTGTTATTGAAATACAATGCGATTTCTAATCATCCCGAGCCTTTCTATGGAGATTTCAACAATGTCGTCATCCTTTAGATATTTTGGTTCCTTCATGGACATTGCTACTCCTGCTGGAGTACCTGTTGAAATTATATCACCAGCTTCTATCGTCATAAGCATACTTAAACTCGAAATTATTTTCTTTATAGGTATCACCATATTTATACTAGAAGAATTCTGTCGTGTCTCACCGTTAACCTTAGTAATAATCTTCAAATTCTGCGGATCCTCTATTTCGTCTTTAGTTGTAATCCAAGGACCACAAGGTGCAAAAGTATCAATACTCTTTCCCCGTGTAAACTGTTTGTCTTTGAACTGAATATCTCTTGCAGATACATCATGTAAAATCATATAACCAAAAATGGAATCAAGCGCATGTTCTTCCGATACCTTTTTAGTATCCTTTCCTATTATGGCGGCAATTTCTGCTTCATAATCTAAACGTTTAACAAACGAAGGGCAAATAATGTCGCTAAAGGGAGGATTTAACGTAGTTCTAGGTTTCATAAATATTACAGGTTCATCAGAAGGCGTTAATCCTGCGTCTCTCGCATGGTCATAATAGTTAAAGGCGAGACAAATAATCTTGGATGGATTGGGTAGAGGAGCTAGCAGTCCAACATCTTGGATTCTGTGGCTATATTCTAATGTTTCTCGATACTCTTTGACTTCATTTAGCCAACCTTCAAACATAAATTCCTTAATGCGAGGAGGAATAGGAATACCAGTTTGTTCTTGAATTTCCGATTTTGTGATTATTTTCTTTTCGTCATCAGAAACAATGCCATATGCCTCACCTATTGTGGCATTTTTTATTCGAGCAATCTTCATTTTTTCATCTACCTATGAGCAAATATAGCTGTATTATTTTCGTCTAGTCTGCAGAAACCAAATCTTACAAATTGAAATATAGTTCCGTATTTGAGTGTTGACACATATGCTTCAGCAAATCCTTCAGAGATCTTGAGACTATCTATGTTATAGACTTCACCTATGTAGAGTTGTCTTGCAATCATAACTTTGAAAGGAACTATGTTATCCTTTGCAACCCATTGAATTTTAGGAATAGTCTGTTTTAACTCATCACCTATGGAATTTGCTATCAATAGTTTACTATGATCTTCTGACCTGATCTCGACTATCTTAATATTATATAACTCCATTAGTCTAATTTCGTCGCCGACATTAAGTTTGACTGCGTCTTCGCCAGAAATATAAAAGGAATTTGAAACCTTTACCTTTCGAAAGCCAAAGTCCTTATTAGGATGATTTTTCAATATTATTTCATTTGACGAACCAATATTCTTAATATGTAATTCTACAGGATCATTTACAAAAAACAACCTAATACATTGAGGATCAATAATTTTCCTGTTAAACGCTTCAAGAGCCTCGAAGGGAGGTTTTGTTTCAGCACGTGTCATTCCTAAAGACAAAACAAATTGCCTTATGGCTTCAGGTAAAAAACCTCTTTTTCTCATTGCCATTAAAGTCGGAAGGCGAGGATCATCCCAGCTTTTTATAATACCTCCTTCTATCAGTGGTTTTATTTTCCTTTTAGAAACCGGGATTCCGTCAAGGTCTAATCTTGAAAATTCGATCATAATAGGTTTTCTAAGCCCTAGTCTATCGAGTATCGCAAAATATAGTTCATCGCGCAGTTCATATTCTTTTGTGCGCATTGCATGAGTCACACCATCAAGACTATCTTCAATAGGTGCAGCAAAATCATAAGTGGGCCAAACTCGAATTCTATTACCTAATTTCGGATGATTACTTTCTAATATTCTAAAAAGTGTTGGATCTCTCATAGCAGTATTTTGGTCAGACATATCTCCTTTGAATCGGATAATTGCATCGTTTTGGTTAAAAGATCCATCTAAAACTTTCCTAAATCTTTCTATAGCAACAGCTGGATCTTTTCTACATTCACAAGGGAGTCCTTTTGCTCGGAGATCATGTATCATTTTTTGAGGACACGTACATACATAAGCTCCGTCAGCCATTATCAATTTTTTACCGTATTCATATAATAGTTGAATATCATCAGAAGTATTTTTCGTAACATCAGGCTTTACTCCAAGCCATTCTAATCCCTCATTAATTGCTTCATAATATTCTAATTTTTCATTTACTGGATTAGTGTCGTCAAAGCGCAGAATTAATTTACCGTTATACAAACGTGCATATTCTTCATCTATAATTGCTGCCTTGGCATGTCCTAAATGAGGATAGCCATTCGGTTCAGGAGGAAACCTTGTAACCACATTTCCCATTGTTGCACCTTGCAGTGGTGGAAGTTGTAATTGCCCGGCTTCGTATACTTTCTTTCTTTTCTTTGATTCTTCTGGCGCAATCTCTTCAAGAAATGCTTTTTGGTCTGCTAATGATAATGAATTAATCTTCTCTACCAATATTTTTATGTCAGGAATGATGTTCCTCAAGTTACTTCGAAGATTGGGTCTAGAAGCGGCAATTTTTGCAATGACAGTATCAACCATTGCTTTGCCATCATGTTCGACAGCATTTTTTAGTGTTATCATCCTGGTAATGTTTTTTGTTTCTTCATCAAATGACACTTATTTACAGGCTCCTTTCTACTATAAAATTAGCCGACGATACAAGTACCTCCTTTGCATATGAATAACTATATTGTTCAATTGATTTGATCGCCCTATCTATATGTGATTTTGCAGCTTTTTTTACCTGTCTTTCTATGCCTATACTTGAAATGGTTCTAACTGCTGCTTTGAGGTCAGCAGTTGACGAATTCTTTCCGAAAACTTTGAAGATTTTATTTCTCTCATTCTCTTTCGCATTTTTAAGAGCCAAAAGAATAGGATATGTCTTTTTGCCCTCCCTAATGTCGTTTCCTACCGACTTTCCTGTAAGCTTTGGATCTCCTGCTATTCCTATTAAATCATCAATGAGTTGGAACGCAATTCCTACATTTCTTCCAAACGAGGATAGATTTTCTATGTCTTTATTGTCTGATTCTGCTGCCGATAATGCGCCTAATGCACAAGAGACTTCAAATAGCGCGGCTGTTTTTTTACCTATCATATCTAAATAATGCGATTCACTAGAGAATCGTCGATTTAATGTCATGCCAACGTCAGTGGCCTGGCCTTCACACACATAAATACATGCATTTGAAAGTCGTGCTACCATTTCAGAAATTGCATTCTCTGAATGCCCTACTTTTCTTCCCTCTGCCACCAATAATTTGAATGCTTTAGAAAAGAGAATGTCACCTGACAATATGGCAAGAGGTGTGCCATAATAGTTATGAACAGTAGGAATATTATGACGCATCTCATCATTATCCATTATATCGTCATGTACCAAAGAGAAATTATGGATCATTTCTACCGCTGCGGCAGGAGGTAACGCCCTTTTTGAATTTCCGCCTAACATCTCACACGATTTAATCGTCATGAAAGGCCGCAGCCGTTTACCTCCACTTACAATATAATGTTCTGATGCCTCATACAGCTCTTTGGGTTCGCCTTGCAAGTATGAGCGAATAAAATCAGTTATTATACTAGCATTAGATTCAAGCTCATCTCTAATACTACTTGCTTTCATCGATTGCTGACCTGATCTGCTAAAGGCCCTGTCAATATATACCTTGAGCTTTTCAACACAGAAAGATCTATTGCACCAACAAGGAACATGGTACTCTTGAGTTCAGCTATAACAGTATCGGCAAAATTAAACAATTGTTCTTTTGATTCTGCTGCTCTTAACAAAAAAGGATAAGCCATCGCACACATACTCGCACCCAAGGCAATACACTTTGCAATTTCGAGCCCATTTCGCAGACCACCTGAGGCAATAATTGGTAGTTCGACTGTTTTTTTTACTTCAATAAGACTGGCTGCTGTAGGTATTCCCCAATCCCAAAAAATTTCGCCAAGGTGAATTTTAAGATCATTATTTAATGCCTCTGCGCGCAATTTTTCGACTCCTGCCCAACTTGTTCCACCAGCTCCGGCCACATTGATCGCAGATATGCCTGACATCTCTAGCTTAACTGCTACCTCTTTAGAGATGCCTGCACCAACTTCCTTTACGATTACAGGTACATCTACGCATTTGGAGATTTCAGAAATTTTCGAAAAAACTCCTTTATATTTTGGTTCTCCTTCTGGTTGTATAAGTTCTTGCAATGGATTAAGGTGGATTACAAGAGCATCGGCTTTTATCATATCTATGATATCTTTTATATTTTCTATTGTGAGGCCCTTTGCAAGCTGAGCTCCGCCAATATTTGCAATAAGGAATGCATTAGGTGCATTTGTTCTTGCAATAGAATATGTTTCAGCCAGTTCCTTACTTTCAAGGCCAGCCCTTTGACTACCTACACCCATTGCAAGACCATATTTTTCTGCGAGATCGCCTAGCCTCCCGTTGATTTTGGTTGCCTCAGGAGTACCTCCAGTCATGGAATCTATAATGATAGGTATAGAAAATCTCCGTTTTAGAAAAGTTGTCGAAATATCAATCTCATCATAGTCAAGTTCAGGTAAGGCATTATGAATAAGCCTAACATATTCCAAATAAGTAGAAGTTGTTTTAGATTGAACATTTTTTTGCAATGGTATTTCAATACCATCTCTTTTGCGTTTTTTTATAATTTCTATATGAGATGGAACATCCTCCACATTAGGCACTTTATTTTTTGCCTCCTCTTTTAATAGTGGTACCTTCAAAATCTGAACCGCTTATAGCATCAATAATTCGTTCTGGCTTTAGGCCATTTATCATCAATACATCTATTCCAGAACGTGCTATCTTAAATGCTTCTATAACCTTTCTCCGCATACCGCCTGTTACATCAGCTTCAACAGTTGACAACTCAATCGACCTATTTCTATTTGCTATCTCTTTGATAACCTCTTTGGTCTTAATGTTCTTATAAATTCCGTCGACATTCAAGATAAAAAGGACTTTTGAAGGATGTAGAGCCCGAGCAAGGATTGTCATTATGACATCTCCAGATAAAACAGAGTATTTTGTTTTCTTAATATGAACAATATCTCCAAATGTTACAGGCATTATTCCATTTTGTGCAATACTCTGTAATTCATTAATTTTTCTTGTAATGGGTCTTTGGCCTGACATAAAAGTTGAAGGCATAAATGAGTATGCATTTATTCCTTCCCTTATCATGAACTTAACTATGATTTGGTTTAGA
>JBKPPX010000244.1:0-7067 GCA_046733815.1 Thermoproteota archaeon
GATCTATATCGCTTTATGACTAAAATTATAATTTTATAGATGGTGTTTTTTATTATTATGGGTCTATATCAGAATAAGATAATTCAAAAATACAAGACTTATCATAAGATATAGTAAAGTTATATTCTTATAACCAGCACTTTCCATCAGTGTCATGTGAAAAATGCCCATGGTTTAATTATGCATTTTGTTATGTATGTTTGAAGAGAAGAGAGGCTTTGTGCAACCATAAGCGAACTAACTCAAATGGTACTTTGTCAACAGCAATTCCATATTCTTATTGTCAATCTAAATTCATCAACGATTATGCGAAGCGTTCAAAATACATAGAAGGATATAGGCAGGCTCGGATTTACTGGAACACAGGTTGTCGCATATGGTAATAGTGGGAGATAAACCATGTCTCAATGTTATTCTTGCGGAGTAAAAGAAAGTATTCCGTTTAAATGTAATTACTGTAAAGAATCATTTTGTAATATCCATAGAAATCCCATTAATCATTCATGTCCCTTTATAGACAAATACACAGAGAAAAGAAAGGATATACATTTAGGTAAAGCATATGATGTTGGAAATGGGAGTAGCAGTATTTTGAATTCGATATCCAGAGCAATAAGAATAAAGTCATCCAAAACTGAATTGCTGCATTTGTCGGTTGCTGCCTTGTTAGTTACTGCTGTAGGTCTCTCACTAAACAATTACAGATATATCTCTTGGCAATTCTTAGCTATATTTATTAGCGCATTCCTTGTTCATGAATTAGCTCATAAGTTCTTAGCTCAGTTTTATGGCAGCTGGGCAGAATTTAGAGCCCAGATATATGGCCTTATAGTAACAGCAATATCCGCACTACCAATTATGCCATTCAAGTTTATAGCCCCTGGTGCTGTAATGGTTGGATTATCAGATAGAAACAGATTTGGCAGAGTTGCATTTATTGGGCCATTGACAAACCTGGTCATGGGTTTTGTACTCCTAGCCTTATCGTCTTATTACTATCCATATTATCCATATTTGGCAGCAGGTGCATCATTTAATGGTTGGATTGCACTATTCAATCTAATGCCGTTTGGTGTATTAGATGGACAAAAAATTTTTGATTGGAATAAGGTTGTTTGGGGATTGACAATGGCCATCGCTATGGGATTATTTATACTTGGATATATTTAACCCATCGTTTCTAATCAATTTATAATAAATTACTTCCACTATCATAACAAGAATGCTTTCACATTATCATCTAATTTTTTATTTCTTCATATTTTTATCAATTACATGCATTTCTATTACATCCACATTCAACATTATAATATCAACTAGTAGAGCATTTGTTCATTCGCTACTTTAATTACTTTATGTGTTGGAAGAATGAAATTCTGCATCTTCGTCAACAAAATTCTACTAGTGATTAATGTGGTGTGTCTCTGCATTTTTCATTCCATAATAATGCTCACTGATTGTTACAGAGGTAGATATCTGAATTATGTCTATCTTCACATTTTAGATGAATGTCAAACCGCTATTAGATAACATATCTTCTTTTTTAATTCAATCATCATTACTACTTGGAATAACAATTTTTGAAATGCCAAATTGGATATAAAGTTATCCAATGTTATCTACTAATTATATCGTCTTTAAGATGTCTCCGTATAGGATTTGAACAAAATAAATCCTTATTTTCATAGTTTTCAATTGTAAAAGCTGAATTTTTAAAACGAGAAAAGGTTACATGTATTTGTACATAGTAGAATGCTATTTTTGCTTCTTGAATACATCAATGTATGCGTATATAGTACTAATCGACTCAGATTCTATAATCTACATTAGACAATACTCTTAAAGTCTAGATGAAGAATACATGATAATGGTAAAATCAAAGTGAAGCAGGAGTCAAATTCTATGAGTGCTTGCATCCTCATTTGGATCCCACCACCATAATATGACACCAACTGCAGATATGATTATCCCTGTTATGATGATAATATAACCATTGATTGTCCATTCAGAATTACTATACATAAATGAAGATGTCGGTCCTACAACTGATTTACTTTGAAGAATAAATATACTTCCTGATACAACTAGTACCAGACCAATAAGAGTTACTGTTTTAGCAATATATCTAAACCTCAAAGTATTTGACAGCTGTTGGACTATAATATTAGGAGTTTAAATACCTATATTTTTGTAAGTTTAAGAGTAGGATCTTATATTCTGAAAATGCGACCTCTTATAATGGAGTTATAAACACAGACTTGTGAGATATTATAGAAGTGAAAATGATACATTACTTTAAATTGACCATGGAAAAGATTGTAAATGAAGTAATGCTGGGACGTTTTTTGAAACTGTCGAAGGCATTAAGGGAACCCTAGCATTGCTAAATCGATTTCAATGCCAAGGACCGATGGATCAACGATGCACAGAATTATACAACGATAAACTATTTTTATCGTGCTTGCATAATCCGCAGTAGAAGTCAATCCTTTGTGTTTGAGAAAAGACGAACCAGAAGTTTAATAGAAGAGGATAATGGAGTCAATCAGTTGAGCACGCACTTGCTCTATCAAATATTAGTTTAACAACAAGCCTCATCTATAACGCCGCTGCAAAAGGAATCAAGCTATATGAAAATAGAATCAACATGAACAACTGACCTCAATCTCAACGGCATCTCAAATTTGTCTAACATCGAAAATGTAAATGGGAAAATCCAAATTATGTTCAGATCAGGTCATATACAAAAGAGGAAAAACTGAAGAACTTATAGAGCGGACCCCAAAGCGATCACGTGTGTTCGACATCTTTTTCAATTCGACTCCAGTATACGTGGCTCTGGAAAAAAGGAAATAAGTTAGCAGTGTACCTGTATCTGTGGAGAGATTGAATGTGATTTTTAGCTCTTATTTTATTTATAATGTCTTAGGTCAATTGCCGATTAAACAATGAACCCACGGATAATTTTCCGAAGAAATTTCTTTGGGATGCAAGATGTTATTTTATATATTTTACTGATAGAATATTCATAAATAACCTAGTTAGGTATAATTGATATATAATATTTCTGCAGAGTCTAATTAACTACTAAAATTGTATTTCATACGATGGGACAGAAGCTAAGCGACATAAAGGAGACTACTTCTAACGCAGCAGAAATCATACGTCGATTTGGAACACCAGAAATGCAAATGTCTCTAGACAAAATTAGAGAAACTGCTAATACGGCCCATTCTATAATAGAATCACTAAAGGATCCGGAGATGGTGAAGAATATAGAAAATCTTCGCTTGGCCGCTGAGACTGTGAACAATATGTCTATGAAAGCTGAGAACATGGTAAAAGAAATTAAGCAGACAGGAATTATTGATGAAGCAAGTTCTACTATTAAGTCAGTCAGAAAGACTATTGACTCACAAGACGGTCCTCAAAACTTTGCCGAGATAACTTCTGCAATAAGAGAAATGCTCCAATCAATTAGTTCTCTAATAGAAGAATTGAAACTTACCGTTGCATCTTCTAAAAAGACAGGCACTCTTTATACGGCTGAAGAAGCAGTAAGAGAAGCATCATCAGCGTATAAAAATATAAAAGACTTAAAATAGTTGCGTATATCTTCCACTATTGCGCTTCTGTTGCGAATTTATTAATTTAAGTTTTTTAATAAAAGAGAATTTTTTTCTTAGTGATTAGTAAATAGTAGAATATTTAGAATCTTAGAAAACAACAACTTTATAGGACTTAAGTTATTTCGTAAATACTTCATTTCCTTGAAGTTTAATTCTTGCTTGTATTATTCTAGCACATATTTGATATTCATTTTGTATTCTATTATTTTTTCTGACTCGCAAAATTTTAAAGATTATTTTCAAAGTTTGTTACAAAATCAGATAAAGGTACCGGATTAGGATTGTTTATATCTAAAAGTATAATTGAAGCTCATGGTGGAAAGATATGGGCTGAGAATAACTCGGATGGAAAAGGTGCTATGTTTAGGTTTAGTTTACCGATCAAATGATGAATAACAAGAAGTTCTCTGCGTTCGTAAAAATGGTATTATATAGATTTCTGAAATATTTATTTCTCCGCCCTCAGCTTTGTATTGTAATAGTAAAGCCGGGGTGACAGAAATTAGTCAAATCTGTCCTGCATTCCACTTAGCCTGCTTAATTTTACTTTTGTCAAATAAACAATACTGGATTTTAAAATCATGAGATAAGTTTGAGCATTAAAGACTTGAAACTACTTCGCTTTTGTGATCTATGATCATCGAAATAAGACATAATAAGAAAATCTCTTATACTGGCAGATGACTAGTATTGTAATGTCCCATGTCAAACATTGATCTTTCAAGCTCCTCACCAAATACCCTCAATCCATTCTCACAGTTAATATCTGACTTTAGGGGAAAGAGTCTTCCATCTGATCAGATTGAAGCTGATTACAATAATACTCTGAATTATCCAAACAACTATTTTGTGGCGCCGGAAAGTTGGCACGAATGTTTCTATACTACAACTAGAAAGAACATGCTTTTGCTTAGCAGAGGAATCGAGAATATTGTTAGAATAAAACCACCATTTAACAAATTTGTATTGTTATCGTTGTTTCAAAGAGTTAGCAATTTCAATAGTGTAAAGGAACAATATACCGAGATGGCACCACTTACAAAGAAGTTGTATTTGATAGGGGGCAGAGGACTCGCTGCCGGAATCAGGTTACCCAATACAGAGATTATTGACAGCAATCGTTCAGGCTTGGAAAAGAACTGGGTGATTATCGCACTTGCTCAAGGCGAAGGTTGTGCATTAATTGCTGAAGAATTGGAAGCTGGAAGATATAGAGGATTTTTTACTACTAATCGGAATCTTGCCAATAGATGCATGGGAGTTCTAAAGAGTTTGCTACCTATTCAAGAAGTGGATATTTGATATATTATGCTCTACGTAGAAGGAAAAGAACGAATCTGTTCTTGATGAAGACATGACGACAAACCGAGTTATTCAATTCAACAATTCGCTTTAGCTAACCCAGAATATATTTATTGTATAAGTAGATTATGTAGAGATAAAATGTGTTGTTATGGTCTCTGAGGATATTATAATGGAATACTTAACAAATGGCAAAATACCTATACGGTTAGCTTGTATGTCTACCTCGGATTGGCCTATAGTTGTTTCATTATGGTATACCTATATGAATGAGAAGGTTTATTGTGCAACACAGAATACAGCTAAGGTAGTCAAATATTTGAGGAAAAATCCAAAATGTGGTTTCGAAATTGCAGGAGATTCTTTTCCCTATCGAGGCGTCAGAGGTTATGGTAAAGCATCAATAGTAGAAAATAAAGGTCAAGAAATTCTACGTATGCTGATACAAAAATACTTGACGGGAAAAGAGGCAACAATATCATCATTAAAATTATATAAATTACTATTATCTAAGGAGCATCTGCAAAATGAGGTTGCAATAGAAATTATACCATCCGCTATGTTTAAGTGGGATTATAAAAAGCGCATGATAGATATCTAGTATAATTGTGACGGGTTCAAATCCGACTGCCCGCCCTATTGAATCAAACTAAATTGGATGATTATTTTTTATAAAAATTCCTTAATTGAAATATAAATAAATTAGACTATTTAACCCCTTTATATGCACGAGCCAAACCTAATGGATAAATACGAAACTATTTAGATTGGTCCACAGTAAATAATATAAAGCTCATTTTAGAAGTGATGTCATTACTGAACTCCTGGGCCCATTTAATATATGTGTATGCTTCTTTAATCAGCATCCTTACAGTATTGAGATCTAGATCGAGCTGATCTGCAATCACTTCTTCTTCAAAACCAGACGCATAAAGATTTCTCAATGTTTCTTTTTTTCTTTATTATAATATTAGATGGTGGATGCAATGACAATTGATTTTCTGTTGATTTAATATATTGTGATACCTTACTGGCAACATCTTCTGTACTGGCCGTACTCTCCGTAGGGAATACCAATATATGATGTTTTACAGACATACTGAACAGTTTTACTTTATCATAATTATAGACAATATAGTTTAAATTGCCTAATTTTGTTAAAAACCTCTCTCAGGTAGACGATATGAGCAGATTGAGATAAACTCAATTCAGCATCGCTTCCCTCTAAGTGTTGTTGAACTCCTTCTCTAATACCTCCTGCAAACAATATCCTGATCTTTCTATTAACCCGGCAAACCTGATCTTTAGATCAAGGGACAGTATATTTTTTGAAAATTCTTCTGCTTTAATCTCTTTTATTAAGCTTACAGCTTTATTAGGATCATAACTTAAATCTTTTAGGAAAGGTCTATCCAAATCATTAATTGTATCAGGCATTATTCTTCTACCAGTCTAGGATTTCTCTCTCTAATTATCAGGTAATAATTGAATTATATATAATCCCTGATTAACTAAGTTAACTGATGAAACAGGTCTCAGACAGAAGATATAAATGCTCTATTTACAAATCTTATCAGTGATTTGATTTCTTCTTTCGTAAGGACGTCTTCATTTGAAAGAGAGTACTACTCATATAAACAATCACTAACAAATTCTTTTATTACTTTTAACAATTGAAATACCAATAAGGAAGGAAGAAGTTATCTTCTTCTCCTATATTCCCAAACTATCATTGATCAGAATTACACAATAGTAGAAACGTAATATTTTTTGGCTCTAATTACCATCTCAGTCGTTAGTTAACATGCCGACAGCCATCATCAGTCTTGTCCTTTTATTAGCACATTTCTCTTATAATAATAATATCTCGTCATCCGAAATCAAACTTATTTAGCTAATCTTTCACGCTTAAGCCTTGAGATGTATCTTCCAACAATAGTATATCCTGGCTTTACAATACTTACTATTACATAAGAGATTGCGATCAAAACTGGTAATATAACTGACATTATTCTCAACATCTCAGCATATGGAAATAGAACAAATTTAACCTTGATAAGATCAAGGTATTTTTCATCAACCAAAATATGAACATGATAGTCCCCATCTTCTGGATTTGTAAATACATCCATTACT
>JBKPPX010000245.1:0-7761 GCA_046733815.1 Thermoproteota archaeon
GTTCTGTATGGATAGGTATGATAGATGAAGAAAAAGTTATGCAAGCACTAGGAACAGACCTTGTACCTTCATCAATTCTTTGCTTAGGCTATCCACTGAAGATACTTCAACCTAAACCAAAGAGGAACGTATTAGAATTAATTCATGAGGTTTAGTTTTATAGTTTTTGTAGTTTATCTAAAGAGAATTCCTAATAACTTAGTCTTGTAATTTTTTATTCATTGCTGTTGAACTAAAAGAGGCTTGTATTCTGATTTTAATTGTAATCAGGTCTTACCTACTTTGATTTTTTTCCTTATTTGTTTTTGCTTATTGTACTACACAAACACAGAAAAGATTTTCATTTATTAAAGATCTCTGTGTCATAATAATAACAGTATATCTCCAGTTGGGATAATGCTTCTTGAGTGACAGTTTGTTGGAAGATAGAATAACAACATCTAATAATATCTATATAAGATGTAATATAGATCAATTAAGTTGCTTAAAAGATGATATAGAAAAAATCCTACGTATTCATACCATGAGTAAATCAGAGCACAATATTTCCCTTAAAGATGGGCATCTTTGCCTTCTCCAAAACTTTTATGGCTATCAATACAAATGCCAGAGCATCTGATAATCTCACATAAGAAGAACTCATAACTAAATTGTAAGATATATAGCCATCACAAGTTGAAAACTATATTATTATCATCATAGTTATTGCTATATATTCTGGATCCCATACTATAGATTTTCAACATCTTAAAGACTAGTATATTCTAATGGGTTGGCTAATCTTCTCTTTTATTACTTTTAATAATTTTGTACTAATTCAAATAAGGAAAAACATGATGTTAAAACCTAATACTAAACTTACTTCTGATATTCATACACATATATTGAAATTTTTCCGTTTCTTAGACGTAAACATTATGATAACTAATATTATCTAGTTTTTTGATTACTATTAAAGTTACTTCTTAAGATAAAATAACACACATATATGACAATTTTCGTATAGCATTATCACATGTTGAAGGTGTCTTTGACTCTATAGACACAGAAAAATAACTAATCATTCATATCTTTTTCTTTGATATACAGACATCTTTGATTTTTTTGAATATCAATAAACAACCACTGTTATTCTTATCAAAAGTATAATCTTTTACATAATCTATCGCTTTTCTAACTAATACAAGATTTTCATAGTTTTCTTCTTTATTTATTTTCTCTCGTTCTTGTTCTTTAAATACAGGATATCCTGAAAAAGCATAGTTATTAACTTTTGTGTATAATGCCTTGGCTTCTTCTCCATAAGCTTGGATCCCATATTCTGTATCGTCATCACAGGTTAATTCTACATGATAATATTCTTCATTTCCTATAAAGAGAATATTATTAATAGGCTTTGTAATGGAACAAAAAGAAGAGAACTCTTTATCTGAAGTGGTTGTTTTTGTGCTACTATTTATGTTAGTATCATTTTCATTCTTCTTTAAAAGTTGTTCTAATGCCTCTGTGCTACTACTACAATACAATTGTATGTCCCACCTTTTTCTCTTCTACTTTTGGCTTGAACTTTTCGACTATTTTCCAATCTATTGATAGAGCACAAAGTGTTGGCGCAAATTCAAACATTATCCAGCTAACTGATTCAAGTAAATTCATAAAGTCATACACCAGATTTCAATAGATTAAGTATACTTAGCAGCTCTTTTAATCTATAGCAACCATATGTTATTAGTAAATAATGAAAATAGATGAATATCTTTTTTATCTTTTGATGCTTGTATGAGATGTCTCAGATGTTAAAAGGAAAAACCAACAATAGTCTAAGATTGACGATATATTATTGATGAATTTTACCTTAATCTTTGTACATACTCGCTTTTCCCCTCAGATAGTTCTTTACTAATAGACAGAAATAGAAACGTGAGTTTCACTAGATATGACAATATAAAAAATTTCATTTAATTTGAATAACTTCCGATTATTATTATTTATTCCTATAATATTAAAGACATTCAAATAAAGCTGGCAAGTATTCTGTTTTAGAGGATATTTATAAAGAAAATACTAAAGAAATCCAGAATATAAAATTTATTTTAAAGTATATAAGAAGAACTATATTTCTATATAGATAGTAGATCTAAAGAAAGCAGAAATGTTCTATGCGTATTTCTCTTAAAAATATGTGAAGACACATGAGAAGGAGTTAAGCAATCGCAGAATGAAATTAAAGTTATTCAGTGAATAATGCTTTTAACCGTTTGAAGAAATAAATAACATATTAAATTATCGTGTTATATTGACGCTTTTACTAACAAAAAGACTCTATAAATGGGAGTCAATGATTACATGCTAATTTTAAATATCGCTAAATATTACAATTAGAAGATATTTTCATGAATTTTTTATAATTTTGAGGTAAAAAAGGGGAAGTATGATCTGCTAGATTAGGATAACGTCATTGGAATTACCCTTGACTCAGCCTTAACCTGTGTCTCCACCAGTGTCTTCTCCTCCTTCAGTGGAAACTTGACCACGAATTTCTCCCAGCGGAAAGTCCTGTGTATGCACATTAACATATGCTGTTCCATTACCCATAATTTCGACTAGAGCTGATAGTGGCTGTCCTTTCAATGGTCCTACTAGATCGGAAGCAGTAATGTTGCCTTGTTTCAAAAGTCCACTCGTTGGACCCATAGATGAAGTAGAATTGTAGAGCCATGCTACAACCTTTCCATTGTGGTCATCTTCACCCATATGTATATGAGCTGCTCTGGGGTTAACCAAGTCAGTGACACTTAGTTGATAGTTTATTGAATTAGGAGTTATTGAACCCATGATAATACCTGTGGCGTTTGTAGTTACTGGTGGTACTTCATCGTCTCCTGAAAGGTCTGCAGAGAAAGTTTCCTGTCCAAGTGCTGAATTGATAATACCGTTTGTTGTTATGCTTCCCAGTGCTACTATAGCTGCTATAGTAGCCAGCATTATTTTGATAGACATCTCTACTAGATAGACAATATAATTAATATATAAATATATATCAAGTATTATGAACTCTTCAGCTCATAGTGTCTATGTAAAATCTCGAGCACAATGAGCTGAAGAGTTTGTAGAATCATATATCATTATTAGCGGTATTTATACAGTCTTAATATGGAATATTCTCTATTGGACTGAATAGAAGCAATAATGTCTGATCTTCCAGTCTTTCTACCTAGCATAGTCAAACCGATCAAGTTCGAAATCCATTCAATTGGATTGTAAGACTTGTAGATCTCTATGCCAAGGTCATACCATAACATCATGATGAAAGATGCTCTCAACAATAGTCTATGTCTGGCTTGTCCAAGCTTCTGATTTTTTCTGTTAATGATCTCTTTGTTGTTCTTTCTATTCTTCTTCTATCTCTTGATTATCCCCATGGATTATTGCTTTGGTGTAAAATACTGTTCAAGCTCTGTATCAGTTATAGATTTGAATAACAATTATCTCTTTGTGTTGTGTTGTTTCATACAAAATTTTAAAACTAAAAACTACTTTACTATAGGGAGGGCTAACAAAAATGCCATTACTATAGTAATCAGCTAGTACTTTTTTGAGCGATGTCAGAAAAAAATCAAGTTGTGATATATACAACAGACTATAAGAGAAAATAAATGGGGCAATGATCAGTCATAGGAGAAAATAAAAAAGTATTTGAATTCGAAGTTAGTAATTTACAATTTGTATATATTCTATAAAATTATATTGATACTTTTACATCAATATACGCTAATAACCCAAACCATGGTACTAAGGAAATATAGGAGAAACCTTATTTGGTCTACTTGTCAGAAATGCGTTTAACTTCTACAATAGATAGGGAGATACAACAATGGCAGAACACAAAAAACACTATAAAAATGAGCGCGTTGTGAGAATATCTTCTTCTGGTGCCAATGATAGACAAGCGATTACACTGGAAGGTAAACTCCAACTCTTATTACCGACAGAGGCTAAAGGAATAGTTTTGTTTGCTCATGGTAGTGGAAATAGCAGACATAGTACAAGGAATAACTATGTTGCTCAGGTGTTACATAATGCCGGTATTGCTACACTTTTAGTTGACCTTCTTACACCAGAAGAGGAGGATGCTGATATCAGAACACAAAATATTCTATATAAACTTCCTGGAATAGTCCTCAATAAATTCAATATTAAATTACTTGCTAAGCGTCTAATAGCAGCGACAAATTGGATTATAGAAGATCCTGATACACAACACCTTATTAATAATATCGGATATTTTGGAGCCAGCACAGGCTCTGCTGCAGCGCTGATAGCGGCAGCATCTGCCAAGAGAACTAGCGATATAAGTGCAATAGTATCACGTGGTGGTAGACCAGATTTAGCTGGTTCAGAAGCTCTATCGAAGGTTCAGGCACCTACTCTTTTGATTGTAGGTGGTAATGATGCTAAATCAGTTATTGACTTTAATAATAATGCCTTAAAACAATTAACAAGTGTCCAAAAGAAGAAGCTTATAATAATTCCAGAAGCCACACATCTTTTTGAAGAATCAGGCACACTTGAAGAGGTTGCAAGGCTTGCTAGTGGATGGTTTGGATGTTATTTTCTTATAAAAAAGCATAACAGCAGTAGCAACCAATAATAACAATAAAATATATATACGCTAAATCTTGGTAAAGGGTAATTTAATTAGGTAAGGGTTTTATTAATAATATAAAATCAGCAGAAGCTGATAGAATTGCCTAATTGACCAATCGTGAGCATTCATTTCTTTCTTGATTGAAGCTGATGTCATTCCAATCTAATTAAATCTGTTAGTTAATTTATTTGTAATAGTTAGTTGACAGCCGTATAGTATTAGATATTATGACTTTCAGATAATTGACATCATATATAGAAATTATATACAGATTGATATGCCTAAACAAGAGCCAGAGAAGGTTAGCAAATCTATAATACTTCTAATCTGAGTTATTCCTTTTCTTACCATACTTCATTTGAATATCTACTAACCAATCAACATCTGATAGTGATTTAGTTAATTTTGCAATCTGTATTACATCTCTGATGTCTTTAGACTTCATTTTTTTCCATACTGAATAGCCAATTTTTTCTGCTATTAGTTTATTCAAATGATATCTCTTTACGATCAACCTTCTTGTAATCTCCATAAACTCTTCAAAGTTATATTCCTCTAAATGTAATTCCATAAATCTGGATCGTAATGGCTTTGATAATTTGCTAATTTCATTACTTGTTGCAAATATCGATAAATGAATCTTTTTTTGTCTCGTTCTTCCTTTTTTAGTTTCAGATAGAATACCTGTCTCCATAACATTAAGTAATGCTACCTGATCGCTTTTTTTCAATTTATCAATTTCATCTATTAACAGATATTTAGTATCATTAATGAAAAGATAGCTAAGTATACCAGCAGTTGTGACACCAACAGCATCAATAAAATATGCATGGTCTAATCCTTCCATCATTTCTAATAGAAATACTGTTTTAGAAGATGCTGGTGGTCCTGTTAATAATATATGTATAGGCTCTTTAGATACCACCGATTTCATAAATAGTTTCTTTATATCAGGATATCCTACTATATCAGAAAAGAATTTTTCTTCTGGTGGAAGGCTTGATTCATCTTCTACTCCGAGTACTCCATCTATTTTCTTGAATAAATTCTTGAACACTTCTTTCATGCCTTTTTTATTTTATTGTTATTATATTCATAGAGATGTATTAAAGGCTGTGGTGAGTTCTGAACGATGACTCGCATATCCATCTCAAACTTTGATGAGATCTGTTTTATCCTAATCTAGTCATCTTTACAATATTTACAGGAATCTATCAATTATAAGGTTAGACACACATGTCTGAAATTTATAAATGGTAATGAGTAGTTATAACATATATTAGTGTTCAAATATCTATTCAATTTAAGACTGCCGCCGGATAATGGAGTCTACTTCTTTTATAAACGGCATGTAAATTGATATCGCCACAGTCGTAGAATAGTAAGAGGTATTTGAATCAACAAAAATTAGTGGCTGTTGCTACAGCTGCTCATGTTCTAGTTTCATGCTTACGATGTTTATGACTTTTTAGAATATGATGGCGGAAACACTGTACGACCAATTTCAAACATAGCTATATACTGTCACAAGAAGTACATTTTACTTTTAGAATTTCTTGATTATATTTTCATTTATGATGTCACAGTTAGAATTTAGATTAATTCATAGTTAACTTATACTATAGGGTTAATGTTCAGTGAACTTTTAGTAATCTGTGGAATAATTTCAAACTGTTGATCTATGCCTTGTCGTAGTTCTTTCGTTAAGAACCTTTTGGGTACAAAAGGACTCCAAACATTGTTGGATATAAATAAAATAGTTTTATTATCAAATATCATGAAAGAAACCTTTCCTTCTCTTTTTCGACAAATGGAATCACCTTTTCTATTATTATGGTGTCATAATCTTTTACTTCTGCATCTAACGTAATAAGCAAATAATAATTACCGTTTATTGGGATTGTAGCTCTAATCAGTTTTTCATATCTGCCAACTGCATAGTTCATTTTGCCCATTTTTGATTCAAATGTTATCCTTGTTTTATGTCTCTTTACTGCATTTGATGCATATTCTTCATTCTCCTCATCTGACAGGAGAAGTGTTAATCCTTCTTTGTAAGCAACGTTAAGAAGAACACCTGTATTATCTGAAATACCTACCCATCTTATAGAGGGGTCAAGGTTCAATACATCTTTACTGAATCTATAAAGAAACTTGTCGTCTATTCTTATTTCCCAATCACCAATTCTAGTATGATAAGTAGACATGTTCATATTAATTTATTGACTATTAAAGTGTATATAGAATTAATATTGAACTAATACGAAAGATTAATAGCAAATGACTCAGTCAAATTCTCTTTCTATAATTGCTATGCCTATCTTCTTATGATAAACCTTTTTTAAGAATGTCTTATCAAAAGACTTGCTAGCATTAAAGTAACCATTTGATATATATACTATGTTAATGGTAGCTACGATTTTTATTCTGGTTATAAATTAAGGAGCATTTGAAGTGTTACACAGGAAAGTAAAAACGATGGAGAAAATATATATATTTTAATAAATAGATAGATAGAAATACAAAAGAACTCATTTTATTCTTAACTCTTCTTATAAGCAATAATATTGTTATAGATATATATCATAACCAAAATATCATTACTGATTTCGTGATGAATCTAATTTGATTTAGAAAATTATCATAAAGAATAGGAATAGAAATGTGAAGATATGGTTTGTTATTATTATTGATATTATTTTAGACAACACATATCATTTTTAAACTTTACCATATTTTAGAAAGGAAACGGATAATTGCAAATATTCAGTATATATATATTTTCAAACAATTAGACTTATATCGCTGAATCTATTTCTCTTCATGGTTTGAGCAGTAATATTAGTAGTAATAGTAGGAGTAGTACACAGCGTTATAATGAATCTAAATCAAAATTGTTTGGAATATTTGCAACTCATAGCCCAGAATCATGCCCTATGAATAATCAAATCAGCAAGAAAATATTTATGCAGATTGAAGATAAAATAAGATCAAATTTTGAGAAATACTCAATAAAGGATATAGTTGGCTTTTATATGTCTGTTCTTGAACATCAATGGATAATAATTGTTAGTGCACAAAATGCACATGAAATAGAGTCCATGTGCATTGAA
>JBKPPX010000246.1:0-2124 GCA_046733815.1 Thermoproteota archaeon
AGCTGCCTTCCGTAATTCACCGCATGTACACGAATCTGCCGACATCCCTTGTTCCAGCATTGTATTAATTTTTTGTTCCTTCAATTCAAACTATGTTGATATACACATATTACTAATAAAAGGTTTACTTCAATATCAATATGAGTTGATCCTTTAAGGATAAATATGTGTAGATACACTTATAAGAGTGCATATACACTCATTTTGCTTATATGACTTCATTAGATTCCGTTACTGTCAACCGTCATGCTTGGTTTACTCTTGGGATACTTAGTAGCACACTCTTGGTAGTGTTTTTCTCAGAAACCATGCTCCTGCCGGCTATCCCTGAGATCATGCAAGACTTTAGTATATCCTATGGGACGGCAGCGTGGATATTCAGCTCGTACCTGATTGTTGCAGCCGTGATGACTCCTATCGCTGGCAAAATGTCTGACCTCTACGGTAAAAAGAAGGTATTACTCGTGCTACTGACGATGTATGCAGCTGGAATAGCCGCCGGAGGTTTTGCAGACAACATATCATTCCTATTAGCGAGCAGGATAATCCAGGGCGTAGGTTTGGCCGCAGTCCCGGCAGCCTTCAGCCTCCTAAGGGAAACGTTTCCACCAGCCAAGCTTGCAATAGCCGTAGGAGTGTTTGGATCTATGTACTCTGCAGGCTCGGTTGTCGGCCTGTTGGCAGGAGCCACCATCATCCAGAGCTTTGGATGGCATTCCACTTTCTTCTCCATAGTTCCATTTGCGGCCGCTGTGACATTTATGATCGCCAAATTCGTAAAAGAAAACAAAGGGCAATTAATGTCTCCTGTCAATTCTCAAGAAAATATGGGTAAAAAGCGGGCAGCGCCTTCCATAGATATGAAGGGAGCGATGGCGCTTTCTGCAACAATAATTGCGTTTCTCATGGCGCTGACACTCGTAGAGACAGGAATAAACTCTGAGACTCTGCCGCAGATTGGAGTTGCATTTGTAGTTTCAGTAATTTCATTGGCTGTCTTTGTCATCATAGAGAGAAGAATCGCATTGCCTTTGGTTGACCTAAGATTGCTAAAAGACAAAACTCTCCTGCCTTCTTACATCATATTGATGGCCACCGGAATTACAATGTTCATGGCATATCCTGCTATAGTGCAGCTGGTAAGAAGCCCGATGCCTCTGGGATTCGGAGGTGATGCAGTAGACGCCGCAAATGTTCAACTACCTTTCATGATCATGTTCCTTGTCTTTGCAAGCATAACCCCACTTATCATAAATCGAATAGGAAAGCTAATGCCTATCACAATCGGTACCGTAATCAGCCTGATTGGGTCACTCGGACTGCTAATGTTTCACTCGACAGAGTTCGCAGTATCTACTAATCTAGCTATTATTGCATCCGGTCTATCGATGACAATTACTGCAACGTGGAACATTGTTGTATCGTCATCGCCCAAATCATTCATCGGCATATCAGTAGGAGTGGGCGCTCTCTTGTTGTTTATAGGAATGGCAATAGGTCCGGCACTGGCAGGGGTGTATATGGAGAGTCATGAGACGATCAAAGGAGTTCAAGGGTCGTATCCTTCTCTGGACTCATATAATCTAGTGTATATTACATCAGCATTACTGTCAGCAGTCTCTCTCCGGTTTGCATTGATGCTAAGAAGACGAGTAGCAAATAAGACAATTGAGGTTTAGTAGCTATTTGCTTTCGTTGATGCTGGACAACACTTTAGAAAAAGTAGGTCGTCTTCTAAGTCACAAGGTGTAACAGCAAATGCAATAGGTGATTTGCTCTTCCTAGAATGATTTGCTAAGGCCTAAATTAACACTGAGGTAGATAGATATAACTAAATACAATTTTTTCTATTGTACAACAAGCGTTAGGTAGCAAATTCTTCATTCCGCAGGGTGCTTCTTGACTCCGTATATATTTTCATTGTATTAAGCATGATGGTTCCTGTCAAACCACAAACCTACAATTCTTCTATCCCAAGATACATAAACAGCAATTAGAAGAAAGATATGTCGGTACAAGAAAATATAAAAGTGGTTAGACGTGCTATTGAGGCGTTCGATACGCGTGATACGAGTAAGATTCATGAATTCATAAGTGTTGATTACATTAACAGAGAATCCCAAT
>JBKPPX010000247.1:0-3076 GCA_046733815.1 Thermoproteota archaeon
AGAAAACTACAGCCAAAAATAGATATAATATTGTTTATTCATTTCTTTGATAAAAAATGAGCTGTTATTTATAGGCACAAGCTGTATATAGCATTTAAAATTAAATGCGGATATTAACAACAACAATAACGAAAATATAGATATGATATAGTTTTTTATACTCTCTCTTATAGTAGTATGATAGTATGACTAACACCTATTCATAAATATCTACTGCTTCTATTATAATGGCTGATATGTAATAAAGAAAATAATGAAAGAAAAGAGGAAATATTAAATTTGATTGGTTAGTTATTTGTTTGTTCCTGCGGCACCCTGTTCGTATTCGCTGCCAGTCTCATCTGCACCCGCAGTACCTTTAGTCATCCCACTTCTTCTTGCTTTTTCTCTTGCCTCATCAGAATTTGTTCCTCCTTGCTGTCCTGGTTCAGCTATTCTTTGATCACTTGGATCTCTTTTTACTGCTGTAGGTTCATGTTCTTTTATTTTTGCAGGAGTCATTGGCTCTTTCTCTCTATATGATGTTAATGGATCCTCTTTTCTTCCAGCTTCAGTACCAGGTGCGCCTTCCTCATATTCTGACGTTTGTCCTTCTTTGGAGGTATCAGAAGAAACACGATCTTTAGTATCCGTTACTTTATCTTTAGCGCCCATTACTTTCTCTTTAACCTTATCTTTAATTTCGCTCATTGATATTGTTATTTGCACTCCATAGGTTATTAATTCTAACAGCATAATAGAATGTATATACAGTAAAAATTATTATAACAATGTATATTTGGATAACAAAGAGCTGAGTGCTAGATATTGATATATAAGTGTACATGATCTTTCCCGTTGATAAATCTAAGTATTTTAGGAGATATTCAAAATACCTTGTCTAATTAGCAATACTTTGAATATAGTTGCTCTATTGTAAAGCTTTGTCTAACAAAATAATTTTATCAGAAGCAAGACATTAGATTATCCTTTTTGATGTGCTTGTAGCTTCTGGTGATAGCGTTGATCTTCAAAAAGTTTGATTTATAGTAGTTGGCTCTCTGTTACTTATTTATTCATTGTTTTTATCTGCAGCTAGTGTCTACATTATAGGCAGTTCTAAAATCTCTGTTCTCTTAACTAGATGAGCAAGATATTTATTTCCTCAATTGCTGTTAAACCTAATAGTATTATTATCACTATTACGTGGTTGAGCTTAATTTATTATTCTCTAAATATAAGAAAGGACTTTATCATCTATTGAGTATAGAATACTGATTTGTGAAGTATTATTGAGTATATAACTAATTCCTGATAGATAATATTAATAATATATTAGCAAATCTGGCACAGACAAATACATCTATATAATAACAGATATGTTAAACTATCTAATTACCCGCTATCTTAATCATAATTCAAATAGGAAAATCACAATAGATCATTATGTTCATTATCATCATCATCAAATCGATTCATAGTATTATTAGCTACTTTCAAGGATATCTGCTTCTTCTTTAACGCCTGCAGTAGTAGTAGTTATAGTCTCAATAGGCGCTATCTTATGGCCAGCAGCTTCAAGTCTTCTCTTTGTTTCACCATACATAAGTATTGCTTGATTAATTGCTTCTTCTTGATTGTTTGCAAGAGCTCTGACTGTTATACGTGCACCTTTGGCTGTTTGTTCGATCCGTGCGCTATGGGAAAACTGGGCTGGAAACTTTATTTGAACCTCTCCGCTACTCATAAATTATATTTAATCGTATACTATCTATAATTTTTTATTTCATAAATCATAT
Organism: Thermoproteota archaeon; assembly: GCA_046733815.1. Lineage (GTDB taxonomy): Archaea > Thermoproteota > Nitrososphaeria > Nitrososphaerales > Nitrososphaeraceae > JAJNBK01. The sequence continues at coordinate 1,779 of JBKPPX010000247.1, forward strand.
TTCAAAAATTTGGTTTGTTGTTTTTGTTATTTCTTCTGCTTTGTCTTTTTCCTTTTCTTCTTTTTATATATCATTTTTTACCTTAGCTGGTGAATTAGGCGACGTAACCTTATTGAAACCAGTATATTGTTATTGTTATAGTTATAGCGCTTTTTTTGTGTATATATATGAAGAGCAACAACCACTGACTTATCATATTACTGACTATTGGATAATATCTTTCTGTTGACTCTTTTACAGCAAACCTCCGAAAAGAGCAATACTATAATAGTATCCTGTTTGTGTATTAATAGAGATTATAATAAATAAAATTGAGTGCTATACAAGAGAGAAAATATGGTATGCACATGATTAAGAGCCGAATAATGTTATGCAATTTATAAATTATATGTATGCGAAACAAATTACATGTCTTCTTCCGAAGGACAATACAAATGTGAAGATTGTGGGATGTCATTTAACTCTCAACAAGAGCTTCAGCAGCATGCTAACAAAGAACATGTTGGGACAGCTTGAATGCATCTGACTAACTATTTTCAGTCTCTATCTTTGTCTACAGTTACCTATAAGATCTGTTATGATAAGATCTGTTAGAGATATAGCCAACATAACTATGCATTAACTTTGTTTTATCCCTCTCTCGTTGTCTCTTTGGTGCTTCAAGTCTTATTTTGCATGTAAATGATGGCACGTTAGTGAACTCTATGAATGACTCATCACCATCAGTACAATCATCAGTCCTACCATTAAGGTTACTACAATAGATAATACATAATAGAATAATACAAAAGAAAAGGGAGATGCATCAGTCTCATAATAAAGTATATGTAGAAAGTCTGTGGACTGAGCTAGAAACATTGCAATTGGTATTGGACGAAATACCTATGCTACTCCGACGAATAAATGTAGATATAACAAATAACGGAAGAACACTAACAGGCAAGTTTTATCCTAATAATAATGGGACGATAATAGACCGTTTATGACAAGTATACCCTTAGGACCTAAAATTATGTCAAATTTGGTTCACAAACCACTGGTCCAATGCCAACCTTGTTTCTGTAACAATCGAATTCTAAATGGGAATGTAGCAATCTGATAACAACCCTAGTCTGCTAGGATAAATTCCCATACGAAACGGAGATAATGAAATGAATTAATAATATTATAGATAACCCAAAACATAAACTGATCGTATCAAGCTAATAACATAATGTACTAATCTTATTTATATTATATAATAGTAATCTTGTAATGTATGATAGAACAAGCAAAACACTTTGGAGCCAAGCTCTAGC
>JBKPPX010000248.1:0-3675 GCA_046733815.1 Thermoproteota archaeon
ATGATCTGATATCCACTATGTGCCCACAGCATATGCATTAATTAATTGTGATCTTGGTTCTGAGAAAGAAATTATCAATGAATTGAGGAAAATACCTGAAGTAATAGAAGTTAATGAAGTATATGGCGTCTATGACATAATTGCAAAAGTTAGATCAGACACAATAGATAAATTAAGAGAAATTATCACCTGGCATATAAGAAGAATTGATAAAATCAAAGCATCATTGACCATGATTGTAATTGAAGATCAGAACTAGAGGGGCGCAGAAAGGATTTTTGCGAAAGCCAGAATAGTAATGAAAAGATTCTAATCTGTATCTTAATCATTTTAGGCCATCTTGTTAAACTAGGACTAGGAAATCTCTTTTATCTACTTGGCGTATATATCAGAGGGGCGATTAACACAGATCTTTCCATTTTACCATTGTCATTGGTCATTTTCTTTCTAGCAAACCCTAACTAGCATGTAAACTATATGTTTTGACCATAACTAACTTGTCTTAAGCTTCAATTGACAATAATGCCATGACATCGAACTGATTCATATTTCTAGTCATAAGTACTTAAATTAATAGTGACATGTATAGTTTTCAGTTATACACAAGATAACCGACTAATCGAATAACTTGTGGCTTAACACGTCCTTTTTATATATTTTATATGTTGTTTGGATGACTGTCTGATAACCTCAATTAATGGAAGAATGCATCTACCATAAATGCAATAAAGAGTGCAGTCAAATAAGGACTCGAGAATTTAAAGACGATCCAAGAAGCTCTCTCGCTAGGCTTAATTAATAACCATATTGACACAGCTATCATTGCTACGCCAAAGATACTTGCAGTGATTAAATAGATTAGACCGAATTGGTTAAAGAAGAACGGGAGTATGCTAAATATTACCATCATCAATGTTGTCCATGCAATTACACGGACTGATTTCTTCTCACTATAAACTACTGGAAGCATTGGAACGCCTGCTTTTGTATAATCCTTCTTGACATGTAGTGCAAGACTCCATATATGAGTTGGAATCCACAAGAAAACGAGGCCTGCCATAATCAGACCAATTTCTATATTTTGAGTAGTTACGGCAACATAGCCTATCATTGCAGGAGCGCCACCTGAAAAACCTCCTAAAATAATATTCATCTGACTTCTCCTCTTTAGCCATTTGCTATATACAAGAATATTATCAAATAATCCAAAAGCCATGAGAGCAAAAGTCCATATGTTGATAAACCATGAAAATACTAACGAAACTACTGTTAGAATTAAACCAAATACAAGTGCATTCTTTGGTGAAACTCTCCCTGATGGAATTGGTCTGCCTCTAGTCCTGTCCATAATCGCGTCAATATCTCGATCATTATACCCTGTCAGCGTGTCAGCGGCTGCGGAACCAGCAGCCACTCCACCGATAAGCAAGATCCATGTTAATGGCTGAATAGAAATATCAAACAATAAAGAGGCAGTAAGCGCGGATCCAAATGTTGTGAAAACTAGCAGATACCAGATCTTTGGTTTTGTAAGTTCATAATAATTTCTGACTGTATTACCTACCGTCAGCTGTGGTATCAAATTAAGAGTATCACCCTTTATAAGAGAATATCTAGTTATTTATAATTTTCAAAAGCATTAGATAGTATTACTTGGATATAGAGGTTGGATAAATTATTTCTCGAGAAGTCTTTCTCATTTCGATAAATGTTTCTGTTTTTTGAACTCCCTCAATATGACCGACCTTTTCTGAAATCAATTGATGTATTTCATCAAGGGAACGGGCAGTCATTGTAACTAAAATATCAAATCTACCTGTCACTTCTGCAACTTCACGCACTTCTGGAATTTTGAATAGCTCATTAAGAACATTATCTCTTAATTTAGAATCCATATTAATTCCAGTTAGAGATCGGACAGTGAAACCAAGAGCCTCATCATTGATAATGATTGTAAACTTCTTTATTAAACCTCTCTTTAAAAGTCTCTTGATTCTACTATAAACAACAGAAGCATTGACATTAATTTTTTTTGAAAGCCTTGGTACAGAAATACCTGCATCTTTGGAAAGTTCTGTTAAAATTTTTAGATCTAAATCATCAATTCTTCCCATTTAAATATCCTATTATATCTTCAAATTATGGATTAATAAACCTATTAATTTCAAATTTAATCACTTTTTTTTATAATAATAAAAAAATTATATTAGCTCTTTGTCCTTTAATAATTCTGCAAGTAATACAGCACCCCTTGCCGAACCCATTTTCTCATTATGAGATAGCAAAACATATTTAATGCCATTATCAAATACTGTATCCTTTCTTAACCTACCTACAAATGTTGTCATTCCATCGTTTATCTCTCTGTCGATTCGTGGTTGGGGTCTTGTTGGATCATCATAGACAATGATATACTCTTTTGGAGTAGACGGTAATTTTTTTGCTGTCACAGATTTTGAGAACTTTAGCATTTCATCCTTTACTTTATCTGGTTCTGCAGGTTTTTTTGTTTTCACAAACACAGTTTCTGTATGTCCGTCCAATACTGGAACTCTAGTACATGTACAACTAACCCTAAGCGGCGCTGGAACGATAGACATAGAATTCAAAGTTCCCAAAATCTTCTTTGTTTCTACCTGAACTTTCTCCTCTTCTTTTGGAATGTACGGAATAACATTATCCATGATATCAAGAGCAATAACACCAGGAGATCTTCCTGCGCCTGACAATGCTTGCATAGATGTCATGAATACATCGGATATTCCAAATGCATTCATGATTGGATTTAGAGTAATTGCTAGACCAGTCGTAGTACAATTTGGAAGTGGAGAAATGAATCCGTTCCATCCTCTATTCTTTCTTTGAATATTGAGCAATTCTATGTGATCATCATTTATACCTGGAATCAATATTGGAACATCATTTTCATATCTGAAAGCAGCAGCAGTACTGATTACCGGCACTGATTTCGCAAATTTAGGTTCTATTATTTTCGCATCATCTGACTCAAGTGCAGTAAATACTAAATCAAATTTTATTGGATCTATTTCTTCAACTTTACTTACAACCATGTCATGTATATAATCCGGAATTTGTTCCTTATTATGCCATCGCAGTATTCCGGAATTCGGATCTCGGAGGGCATCCACATATTTCTTCCCTGCGGATCTCTCAGATGAAGCAATGCAATTTAATTCAAACCATGGATGTTTATTTAGAGCTATGACAAATTCTTGGCCTACAGCACCTGTAGAGCCAATAAGTGCAACATTTAACATATTTGCAAATGGGGGTCATGTAATTAATAATCGTTTCACAGAACGAATAACAACAACTACAGTATATATCAATTATATGTGAAATGTTCTAATAGAGAAGGTAGTAAATCGAGTGATGATAAACTCTAACCCAGGCAATGGAAATGATCAAAAAATAGTAATATCAAATGCCTGCTTGCATGGTGGAGTATATTCTGTCAATCCTAATTTGGTAAAGATTGACTTCAGTTCGAATGTCAATCCTCTTGGGATCTCTAAAAAAGTTATATATTCGTTGCAAAAAAATGCAGGCCTCATTTCTTCAATGTATCCTGACCCAGAATGTATGGATTTACGAAAAAGTCTATGTAATTATCTCGATAAGGATTTAGACCCAGAGTGGATTACTGTAGGAAAT
>JBKPPX010000249.1:0-4238 GCA_046733815.1 Thermoproteota archaeon
CAGGCTTGGTACAAAAGACCAAAGCAAAAGACTTTCCGGTGGAGGTAAAGGTAGAAGAGTTTAAACTTCTTACCAAAGCAGTTCAGCCTTTGCCAATAGATCCCACTGGTAGAGTGGAATCTGCAATTGACAAACGCTTAGATTGCAGGGCACTCGATTTGAGAAATCCTAAGATATCTGCTATCTTTCGGCTAAGGTCAGAGGCACTTCATAATATCAGAGAAACCTTGCGATCGAGAGGCTTCACAGAGGTTACTACTCCAAAGGTTATAGGGAGTGCAAGTGAAGGAGGAGCTAATTTATTTAGTCTTGCATATTTTAAAACTAGAGCGTACCTAGCTCAGAGCCCTCAGCTTTACAAAGAGCAGTTATCTTTGGCTCTTGACAAAGTATTTGAAATCGGCCCGTACTTTAGGGCAGAGAATTCACATACTGTGAGGCATCTGTCAGAATTTACAAGTATAGATATTGAAGCCGCATTTATGGACTACGAAGACGTTATGGACATAGTAGAAGAACTCCTACGCAAACTTTTTTCAGGACTCTTCAAGTATTGCAAAGAAGAGATAAAAGCACTTGGAGTAAATACAATATCTCTTCTTCCTGAACGTAGGATAGATAGATTGACATATGAACAATGCTTAGACGAACTTGCACAGGAGGACGAAAAGATAGAATTTGGCAATGATTTGTCAGATGCTTCACTCCGAAAGCTTGGAGAAAAACATCAAGGTTTTTATTTTATTATGGATTGGCCTTTGCAATTAAAGCCCTTTTACATTCATGAAAAAGAAGATAACATGAGACTTTCAAAATCCTTCGACTTACAATATGGATATTTGGAACTTGTTTCAGGAGGTAGACGACAACATGATGCTTCTAAATTAAGAGCAAGATTAGTAGAGCAAGGCTTAGACCCCTTAAACTTTGTAGAGCATCTCAAGGCGTTTGACTGGGGAATGCCTCCACATTCTGGCTGGGGACTTGGTTTTGACAGACTTATGATGGTAATAACCAATTCACAAAACGTTAGAGACGTAGTTTTGTACCCTCGCGATACCGAACGTATTACTCCTTAAATACTTTTAACTGCACTTCGCGTACCTTTTGTTCAAAAATATATGCTCTAGATTCTTTATTAACTGTAGAGTAAATTAACCATATGACAGGATTAATTTCCATAAAAATCCTATCTGTTGAGGATGGGACAGCTGGAGCTGGATGTGAATGAAATATTCCAACTACATTTAACTTCATCTTCTCTGCTGTCAAATACCCGTTGATTAATTCTTGAGAATCTATTCTAAATCTTGTAGGTGATGCATCAGAATTTCTCATTGAAAGCGAGTCTATAACCTTGATTTCATTTTCATTCGTATGATTTCCCAGTAAAAGTGCACATGATTCATTGGGTAATGAATTGTTTGCAAAATCAGCTAAGTCGTCAAGTTGTAATCGAGTGAGAATTAGATATTGGACTTGGCTCTCCATTTCTCTATCATAATTTAACATCACTATTTTCTTTATTGCACAATGATTTTACCCGTCATAAATGGATGAATTGTGCAGAAGTAATTATATTCACCAACCTTGTCAAATAAGAATGAGAATGTAGACCCTTTTTGCATAATGTTTGAGTCAAAAACCCCAGTCTTTCCTGTAGTTATGTTTCCCGAGGTCACTGTATGAGGTGTAAAATCTTCATTCTTCCAGGTAATCATGTTTCCTACGGTGGTCTCTACGCTTTTTGGAACAAAAAATTCTCTATTAGATGGTATAGAGGAACCAGAAGCTATGGAAACTGTTGAAATAGATGAAGAAGCCGCTCTATTGGAACTCATATTAGTGATTGAAGTTTCGTTTGAATTAGACGCTAGTGGCTGTTCGTTTGTGTAATTATTTTTAGCAATGCCAAGACTCTCTCTACTATTATTTCCAATTGAAACATTCATCATAGTATCGTCTGTAGTCTGTTGGGATCCTACTGTAGAAGTATTTCCGGTAACAGATTTGTTCTGACCAGTGGGGGCCGGCGGAGAAGGCGCACCAGAGCTCACTATAAATTTGGCTTTCATGTAAGGATGGATAGTGCAAAAGTATTCATATTCAGAGTCACCTAATGCAGAGGTATCAAGTGTATAATTTCCATTGGGGCTTATAATGGAAGAGTCAAATGATTTGCCATCATCCTTTAAACTTGTGACAGTATGTGGAACATTGTCATTGTTTATCCATTGTATTCCTTCTCCTATTGGAACCCTTAAATCTGCTGGATCATAAGATGGATTTCCCTCTGCAGAGGCGCCAGGCAATATTGTTACCTTTGTTAATTCTGCTGGCTCCTTACTTTGTTGTTGTTCTTTCTGTTGACTATCATTGCTCACTCTTTTCCCCTGCTCTTCATCTCCTGCAGATGGAGCCTTTGGTGTAACTAATCCAAACGCATAGAAGACGGAACCTCCGACTATTGCTGCTCCAATAAAAATCACTGCGAGCGCTTTGATATATGGAGTCCTTCTGTAAGATGCAACAACAAGAACTGTTGCAGGAATCGAAATCAGCATCATTAAGCCTATATACGCATAGATACTTGGAGTCTGTGTACCGCCAGTTACAGCTGCTGTAAAGCCAAAAGTTACGAGAAAACCAAGCGTAATAAATGTGGCTGACTTTGCTCTGCCTGACGTTGGAAAACCATCTTTGAACAAACCTGACGCAAGGAAGATCATACCAATAAACATCGTTAGTAACGAAACAGCATGCATTCCATCTAAAAATGTCTTGGCAATTCCAGAGAGGGCAATTCCAACTCCAACAATCCCTATCGAAGTAAGTCCTATACCAGGAGTCAATAAATCCCAATCAGTCATTAGTATATGGTTAGTTTGGAGAAATTTGAGATAATTAATCTTTTCTAGTTCCGTCATGATTAATAAATTTACTTCAGCTGTCACAGAGCCATACATGTATCCTAGCTTCATTCATGCCACAGATTGGGATTATATCCAACTACACTTGGTAAACCTGTAGCGATATATTTGAGAATTTTATAATACTGCTCTTCCAGAGTCTAAATTTTGGCTCGCTTGTTCTATTCATGAATATTTGGAGTGAATTGGTATTGTATATTGAAATTTTTCAGATAACATCTCATATTCTATTTTATTTATAGTTATTTATCACGGTTGGCTGCCAGAAAATATGAGCAACACTCATTGCTGGCTGAGTATGTTTTTGCTGCTTTTTAATATTAATTATATTCTGTTCGTGATCGATAGTCTTAAAATGAACATATCGCTCATGGTCACTGAGAAGATATGAAGTATCCTTTACGTAACCTGGTTTATGAGAAAATAAAGCAGGCAGGAAACATGACTGATTCTGATCTAATGAACACGCTCATGAAAGAGGGTGTATCGTTAACCGAGACAAATTTGAATAAAACATTATTAGACTTAGAAATATATGGATTGATACGAGTATCGTGGGTCACTAAAGATAAACGACGGGTTGAAGCAGTAGCAGATTGTACCACAAGTTGATAATAAGATATTAATGGTGCTAATGGCAATAATAGACATCAAAAATTAGATTCTATAATAAAAAAGCGCATCCAGGGATACTGCAACAAATATTATAACTAAATAAGGTGCTGTAACCTTATAAGCCTTCCAAGCGAAATTCGGCGTTGGATTTTTTGTTAATTTATAATGGTAAAGTAACATAATTGACCCTGAAACGGCTGCAATGACTGTATAAAGGAGTCCCATTCCAAAGAAGTAAAGTGCTATAGAGTATGGCAATAAAATTGCAGTATTTGTAAAAATGTAGCTCGCAGTTTTCTCGTTGCCAATTAAAACTGGTAGCATCGGTACACGAACACTGGCATAATCTTCTTTTGCTTTAATTGCTAGACACCAGAAATGTGGAGGCGTCCACATGAAAACAAGCCAGCCAACTAAAAATCCCAATAAATCTATTGATCCTGTTGCAGTTGCCCATCCTGCCATTGATGCAGCGCTGCCCGCAAAGCCACCAATTACAATGTTCCATGCATTATTGCGCTTTAACCATACTGTGTATACTATAACATAGAAAAAGATACCAAGAGCGATCATTCCTGTGGCAACAGCATTTAAAGTAAACCATGCAATGGCAACTGAAAGAATGCTTAATCCTAGTCCATAGATTAATACATTTTTTTCAGATAATCTACCTGAGGGAATAGGTCTTTGTGC
>JBKPPX010000250.1:0-5412 GCA_046733815.1 Thermoproteota archaeon
CTGTTAGCTACCTTGATTCCTGTACTGTCTAATGCTATGACGATGTCATTTCCTATATGTTCACTGATTTCAATTTCCAGTTTATTGAGACGTCTACTAATTGTACTGTAGTCTGGAATAGATGGTACCTTTTGACTACCATGAGCTCTAACTACACCTCTTCTGTTTGTCTATATGGTAGATGAAAATAAACTCGCATGTAACCAAGCAATTGTACAAATGAATCTGGATAGTCATACTGTGCACCTTTCTTACCATTATTCATTCTCTTCAGTTCACTATACCAACTATCTATAACATCTAAATCAAGTATAACCTCCCCGCGTCTTACTAATGATTCGTTATACGAAGACCAGTTAACCATGTGTGTATGCATAGTCTCATTATAGGTTAGCTAAATGCAGACTGGTCAACTAAACATACCACTATAGTAATGATTTATGCAACAAGACATGTAGTAAGGTAACCACAAAAAGAATTCGAACTAAAGAATTAACAATTTAAGAAAATAGCTATTCAAAGGTGCTGAAAAAAGTCGAAATATTGAATGCAAGTCACATAACAAAAACACTCTGTTACATATACATATAGATACATACATATTCCCACAACCAGACAGAATAATATTTCTAAAATAGATATTACTATATTCGAAAATAATTGAAATGAAAAAATAGTAATTCTGTTATCATCAGCTTATGTCTCTATGCTGCTTTATACATTATGAGAGGAAATTAGAAATTGCAAAGGATCTCTGTTGCTATGGGATGAATCATTCAATCAATATAATTGTCTGGTGGCTCTAGAATATTAGATATGTTGGAATATGCTTACCTTCTTTGTTTATATTCATATTATAAAAAATATCAATATAAAGAAGAAGATAATATTTCAAGGATTGCTCTCGATTGCTCTTGCAGTAAACTTTACTGAATCTGTTACCATTCTCTCATCACTTGACTTGTTTTCATTTGAACCAGATAATGCACCTCCGATGGTTCCACCCATGCTACCGCCAGACTTAATATTATTTATCTGTATAGTAATTCCACCTGTATAGGGATTTTCAAATGTTACTCGTTCATATGCTCTTCCAGCATGAACCGGTTGGTTTGCCTTTTTCCATAACTCCTTACCATCATCAGAATATACAGTTATATCATAGCTTTCAATTGGTACCATTCTTTGTATAATAGATGGATCTGTGAAAAAACTTGAACCAAGAGTCGATTGTCCTGTTAAGTTTGTCTCTTTTTGTGGAAAAGTTTGAGATGTTGCTTCTGGCTCGCTTGCATTAAGGAATACTATCTCCATATCAAATCCGCTTGCAGCAAGTAAAGTAGGATCCTGCCCCCATCTTATCTGTACTATATAATTTTTCTTATCAGACAATTTCTGTAAAATTGGCAAATCTGTGCCCGTCGCATTTAATACTGTATCGTTCCTATCATTATTGCTACTGATATTTCCTGGAGGCTTTAATGCTTTATCTTCGCTTTGTGTTCCTAGAGTCTCTTGTGCAAATGCTGATGAAAATAATAAACCTGTCAAAGTTAGAAGAAGAAGACTTGATAAGAGACTGTAAATTAAAAGTGATTGGGAACCATCTTTTTTTGAAAAAAGGTGTTGGATTCTAATATGTTCAAGGTAGGAGTTTTCGATATGATAAATTGCATTTGAGGGCAGACTTCGAATTTTATCAACAAATTCTTGTGGCATAAGAGATATTGGTCAAAATAAAATATAAAGTAGGAGGTATTTTGTATACAAAATACATTTATATCTCCATGAACAGGCCAAATCAATAATAGAATGCATTTGCAGTTTAGAATAATTCGTTTTATTTCATCACAAGAATTATAATATATTATTGCAAAAACTATACATATTACATTGGGAAATTCAATAGAGTCAACACACAGAGTGGCTGTTCTAGACCAAGAATTATGCCAGCCTAAAAAATGTGGATTGGAATGTATTATCTACTGTCCAGTAAATAAAACAGGTGGAGAATGTATAGTACAACGTCCTGAAGATGGAAAGGCATTGATTTCAGAAGACCTATGTACCGGCTGTGGTATATGCGTAAAGAAATGCCCTTTTGACGCGATAGTTATTGTTAATCTTGCGAAGGAGTTAAGCCAAGATAAAATTCATCAATATGGTGTTAATTCATTCAGACTTTATCGTCTCCCAACACCAAAGAAAGGCTCAGTCGTAGGTTTGCTTGGAAGAAATGGAATAGGTAAGTCAACTATAGTCAATATTCTATCAGGAAATATTCAGCCTAATTTAGGAAATTATGAGAGCAAGATTAACTGGGACGATATTCTCAAGTATTTTCAAGGTACCGAATTAAAATCATATTTCGAGAGAATTGCTGATGGTAACATACGTGCCTCGATCAAACCTCAATTAGTTTATCTTATTCCAAAAGCATTTAGGGGAAGTGCAAAAGAGTTATTAAAAAAATATGACGAGCGTAAAGTGACAGATAGTCTAGTAGAAGAACTCGGACTGAAAAATTTTCTTGAACGAAATATTAATGAGTTAAGCGGAGGCGAATTGCAAAGGTTGGCTGTTGCGATAGCATCGGCAAAGGACGCCGACTATTATTTCTTCGACGAACCGTCTTCATACAACGATGTCTACCAAAGACTCGCTGTCAGTAGAGTTATTCAAAATCTTTCACGAGAGGGTAAAAGTGTTATGGTGGTAGAACACGATATGACATTATTAGATTATCTTTCAGATTATATTCATATTTTGTATGGCGAGCCGGGAGCATACGGTATTGTCTCACGAGTTCAAAGTACAAAACTAGGCATCAATAACTTCCTTGAAGGATTTCTGCCTGCAGAAAATGTGCGATTTAGAGAGAAATCCTTCAGATTCGATATAAAAAGTTCAATTGACGATATGATTATGGACGTCCCTATCTCTCATTATTCGGATTTAACGAAGTCTTTTCCCTCATTTAATCTCAAAATATCTGGAGGTCAAATACGTCAAGGAGAAATTGTCGGAATAATCGGTGCCAATGCATTGGGCAAGACAACATTCATGAGAATGCTAGCAGGAGTAGACAAACCAGAGTCTGGTACTATTAACATTGGCGCAAGGATTTCATTTAAACCTCAGTACCTTAACCAAGATTACGAAGGCGATGTGCGCTCGTTATTGTATACAGCATATCAGAATGCAATAGAAGGGTCTCCTGTCGAAGAGCAGATTTTAATTCCAATGGGAATAAAGAAATTATACGACAAAAATGTCAAGAACCTTAGCGGAGGGGAATTACAAAAGGTAGCCGTAGCCGCATCATTAATGAGACAGGCTGATATTTACGCCTTGGATGAACCATCTGCCTTCCTGGATGTAGAAGATAGAATCACACTGGCAAAATTTCTTCAACGCTTCGTTAGATCACAAGGTAAATCGGCAGTAATAATAGATCACGATATGCAATTAATAGATATAGTCGCAGACACCCTAGTAATTTTCGAAGGTATTCCATCTATTAATGGGAGGACTAGCAATCCAATGACCAAAGAGAGTGGGATGAATCATTTCTTAAAATCTTTGGCTATTACATATAGAAGAGACGAAGTTACTGGCAGACCTAGACTAAATAAAGAAGGAGGCAGACTAGACAGAAACCAAAAAAGTACCGGTGATTATTATTTCGTAAAAAGATCTTCTGCGTAGCATATGGGTCATATTCTTAAAAAAATTTTGAGTGAATCATTAACACCTGATGAAATATCTCTAGTCTATTCGGCTTTCGATATTATAGGTAGTATCGTAATACTAAAAATCCCTGATGCCCTAAAGTTAAAAAAACAAATAATAGGTAAGATTATACTTCAGAATATCAAACCGGCAAAATCTGTTTTTGCACAAACCTCTGCAGTTCAAGGAGATTATAGAATACGTAGCCTCGAATTTATTGCTGGAGAATATAATACAATAACAGAATATAGAGAACATGGATGTAGATTTCGAGTGGATATACAAAACACATATTTTTCTCCTAGGTTATCGACCGAAAGATTACGAATAGCAAAGCTCATTTCTGAAAATGAGGTTATTGCAAATATGTTTGCAGGCGTAGGAACGTTTTCTATTATAATTGCGAAGATTAACAAGACGTGTAAAATTTATAGCATCGATTCTAATCCTTTTGCCCATGAAATTTCTTTAATCAATACTAAATTGAACAAAGTACAAGACAGGGTAATGCCCATTTGCGGAAATGCTAAAGATATTATTCACGATAAGATCCAAGGCCAATGTAATAGGGTCCTGATGCCGTTGCCGGAAAGATCTTGTGAATTCGTGGATTCGGCGGTATCAGCATTAAAGGATGGAACTGGAATTGTTCATTTTTTTGCACATATAAAAGCTAACGCCAAGGAGGTGGCCCGAGAAAACGCAGAATTAAATATAGAAACTGCTTTCAATAAATATAAGCACGAAACTATTCATACAAGAGTAGTTAGAGAAGTTGGTCCGAGGATATATCAGACAGTATCTGATGTATATATAACTCAATGACGCATTAGAATTCATCTTGCTGTGTTTGCACTGTCGCCATTGTATATCCTATCCAACCCAAGACAGCAAGCAATGCAGCAATTGCAGCAAGGACTGTTAATTGTAGAATCAATATGCCTAAATCAGTACCAAGTAAAAGGTAAGTATAGATTATAAATGCAAGAATAGAAGTAACCAAGAGAATATAGCCGGCAACCTTTGTGCCTTTTCTTTTATATTTCATAAGGACAGTAATTTCAGAGCTCATATTTATTGGATGCTTACCCAAATCCTAAAGCCATAAGGTATGCATCTTCTCCATCTCTATAATATGTACGTAATTTAGATTTTATTTGAAAACCCAGTTTTTGGTACATCTTGATGGCCGATTCATTACTCTTTCTAACCTCAAGGTAAATCTCATCACTTTTTCGGTTCATGACACCATTAATGCCTTCGAGCATCAAAGCTTTCCCTAAGCCTTTGCCACGGTGTTCTGGTAAAACGGCAACAGACACTACATGTCCCTTCTTTACAAATCCTAATTTTCTAAAATTAGAAAATCCAAATTCAATTTTACACATAATATAACCTACGGTTTTGCCGTCAATTTCTGCGATGATAAATGCCTCAGGTAACTCTCTAAGAATGGATTCAAAAAAGTAATCAGAATAATGTTCTGGAAGAGCAATCATATTAATCTCGATAACCGATACAAGATCTTTCTCTTCGCAGTGCCTAATAATATAATCACCTACTCTTCGCAGTGCGGTTTGCAATTATTAGAATATGACAAAACAATTATTTAATCTTATGAAATACTTCCTTTTGAATTTTTTTATATACAAGAAGAGAATAATAGAATGTATATTAGGA
>JBKPPX010000251.1:0-2400 GCA_046733815.1 Thermoproteota archaeon
GTTGTATCAGCTAATAGATACACATACATTGTTCTTTATTCATTCTAATATAATGGATTTTGAAGCTGAAAATAAAAGACTTTGTATACAAGGCAGTGATAAAAATCACTGGCTAAGTTGCTTTAATCTTAGCCCGTTGCAAAGCTTCAAGTTCTTGATTGATCTGATCAGCATTTTCATTGCCATAGATAACCAATATTCTATCATTAGGATTAATTACATAATTGTTGACAGAATTTGTTTCATTTCCATTTATAAAGAATCTAAGTCTATTTTCTCCATTAGTGCAATACTGCTTTCCATCATCTGATGTGAAACATCCATTCATAATATTCATATTGACACTCTTTAGAAATTCCTGAAATGGAACTCCTGTTGCATGTCTATGTAATGTAGTCCCATCTCCCCCCTCTACATGTATTAATCTAGATTGTAATTGGTATTTTGGTTGACTGAAATCAATCTGTTTTCCATTGATTTTTATTGCAAAAGCTGCATGCTCATGAGCTGAACCAATTGCACCATAATTACCATTGTTGTTAGAATGCTGCTGTGTTGAATACATAATAGCAGAAACCACGGCTATTGCTATAACTGCGATTGCAATGGGAATTATGATCAACATATATCTTTGTTTTCTACGACGGCTAATTGCAAAGTAGCTATTGTCATCTCTTCTTTTGTTACTGCTTTTCTTTTTATCAACCATTGTTCATTATTTTATATCCCCATTATTTTAGGCTTGACTTTAGGAGATTGAACTCTGTATATGTATATGTGTATGTATATATATGTATATATCTTAGCTGCTTCTCCAATCAACTGACAGATTCGACTTTGGAAATTTTGCAGGTAAATCAGCATTCCCAAATTCCTGCGAATATGCACTGTACATTTTAATAATCTGTCCATGTTTAATTTGATAATTACCAACAGGCTTTATCATTACTCTGTATTCATCCTTGAGAGCAATCAATTGCTCAGCAAGAATATCTGCAATTAATATATGTCCACTATCGCCTAAATCCATAACTCGGCGAGCAAGTATAATTCCTGGTCCCCATATGTTTTGATTATTGTTTATATCACTTACTACAAAAACTGGACCTGTAGCTAATCCGATTCTTACTCCAATTATATCTTCCTCACTTATCTTTTTGCTCTGATTATTATATCTATAAAGTTCTTTGTGTAGTTGTATGCTAAGTTGTAGTGGTAATTCAGGATTTAACATAAATCCTATAGCCATGCCGTCACCTGTAGGCAAAATAATTTTTTTCTCTGTAGCCTTTTTGAAGGCATCGCAAGAATAGATCAGATTGTTTAGTCGCTCGATCTTTTCCATCTGTTTACGAACAGACAGTGAAGGGTCTGAGAGCCCTACTATATCTATAAAGAAAAAGTTGGCATTTATTACCCCTTCCGGCAGTCCAAACTCGGATATATTGGAACCATAGACTCCTAAAAGTTTCTTGTATAGATCAACATGGTGACTGTGAAAAGTCAGTTCTGAATAAATTACAGGTGTATCTAAGATTGGAGCTTTACACAGAACACAGGTCAATTCTGAAAATTGGTCACTACCAAATGTAATTCTACCATTATGGTCTATTTTAAAGATAATCCAAGCAGGAGTATGATGTATACCTCTTATCGAGAGCAATCTAATATTTCGAATCAGAGAACCACTTTTATCTTCATCGAATTTCATTTCTAAAATGCCATCAAAAATAGAACCTAAACGATTACTGAAATTATCATTTGTTGTTGCTGTTACTGTTGTTGTTGTCGCTGATGTTGCTGTTGATGGCAATGATGAAGTTGTCAGTACAAAAATCGCTGTCGCTTCAACCTCTTTTAAAAGGAAAGATAAAGCATTAACGAATTGCAATACAGCCTCTTCATTAAAAATGGCCAATAAATGTGTCAAGGAATCAACAACAAGACATATCTTTTTAGTATCATCTAATGAATGTTCAATAACCTTATTATTTTGTCTTTTTTCGTAATCGTCGTCGTCATTCTCCTTACCATTTCTTACTTTATTTATAAGCTCATGTATTATTTCCAAGGTTAGTGATAATTTATTCTCAGAAACAGAAGTAGATAACGAAGAAGAATGGCCAGTCAATGTTTTTTGAAGATATGGATTTATAAAATGTGAACCTTGAAGTAATTTTGATTCGTCAATATCAGCAAATAAAGTTCTATACTGTCTATCAGTTAAACTTGAGCTTATATAGATACAACAGTATCCATTCATCAGACAGTCTACAAAAAACTGTTTGCAATACATAGTTTTTCCTGCTCCAGCAGGACCACAAAGAAGCAGCAGACTGTCTGGTATTTTTTCAGTTTCTCTAGTTATTAAATCAGATTGTCCTGGAATCTGCATTTTGT
>JBKPPX010000252.1:0-5948 GCA_046733815.1 Thermoproteota archaeon
GAATAATGGAACCGTAATCGTCGATATCAAGTTTAGTTACTCGAACTTTATTATTGCTGACATCGTTGATTTTTACTAACATATATCATTATATGCAAAAGTTGTAAATACACTTTTCGCGTGCTTTTATTAAGCATCAAACTATGTATGACATTTGCGCAATAGTTAAAGATTATATACTCTTTTTGAAAGACAGGCTTCCAAGATAATAGCCTCACTCTCTATATATTTCCCTTTGCTATGTTTGAATCATTTGGTAGCACCAATTTCTTTAATTTTTTTCTGCCCCTTTTATTCATAGTTTTTGATTCTTCTTTTTCTTGTTGTAATTCTTCCTTATTTGCTTCTGGCATTGCTTTCGGCTCCTTTTTTAAACACTTCTATTTTTATGTGTCTTCTAGGTTTAAATTCAATTCTACTTCGCACTGGTCGATGTAATTAAAGGTAAGTGATTCATTAGATAATATATGGAAATATGACAATGTATCAACAGTAGTACAGTCAGCAAATTCGTCATTATAATTATCTTCCGTAGCCAATAATCTTGTTTTTATCAAAATATGAAGCACACCAATGACATGTTTCAAGAGGATGATATAAGAGAGATAGATAGATAGATAGATAGATTTTGTTACTTCTCGTCAATGTTTTGATATTCATATTCCAGTATTCGTAATTGGTTATCAAAGACATTCCGGTACAAAAGCACCTGAAATATATAAAATATCTTTTTAATTCATAGTATGTAAAAAGTATCATAAGCCAAAATGAGTTATTGGTTAATCTATCAATAGTAAAGCCCAGCGAGATGATGAGTATGGGCTATAGAATAAATTTAATAAAGTATGATTTTAGTTAAAATAAGAGAAATATCATTTAAATTATATAATAATCAGCAAGTTTTGCATCTATATAGCAGCAGTATATCATTGTAAATTTCTTTTTTCCTTCCATTTTAAAGATATATTATCTATGAGAAAGGAGAAATAAATGTTCAACAAATCTATGCATATAGATAGAAAAGCCGGCCACATAAAATATGTATTAGATTATAGTTGAATTTAGATTGTTAATAAAAATAAATTCTAAAATATTGCTTATTTTTTCTGTTTTTTATTTCTTTTACTTGCTTTTTTAGTAGTAGATGGTGTTTTTTTATTTCTTATCTTACGATTTTTGGATTTGTTGCTAGTTTTTTTATCTATTATCTCACTTATCTGCGTTTGTAATTGCTTTACCTGAGATTGAAGACCATTTATTCTTTCAAACTGATCCTCGCTCTCACCATAACGCATTTGTAAGGTTTGAACTTGTTGTGCTAATTTTTCTATCAGAACTGATTGTCCTTTAAGTTGTTGCTCTAATGCATTGTCATTTGTATCTGCTAGTATGTCCTCATCTTCTGCATCCACACCTTCTTCTATAACTGAACTGGGGTCTATGCTAACAACACGTTCTTCTACTACGTGTAGTTCTTCAGGTGCTTCTTGCTCCTCTTCTTCTATATCTTCCTCTTCATCATCAATTTTTTCAAATGTGACACTTACTTCATTGTTTTCATCTTCATTTGACATTTCCATAGAATAAGAAATGGTCTCTTAAAATAGTTGTATTTTACAGAACCTTATCATGAGCTTTTAAGTAAAAATCTTCCAAATTATAGCTTATTTCCCTCTTAAACTTCTACTAATAGTAACAACTATATAATATTAAGTGAAGTATATGAACTTCTCATAGTATTTTGTTCCATAGTGTGAAATATATTATAATAACTCATTTTGATATAAAACACTCTCCCTCTCTGTTTAGTGTTTCAACTATTATAAAGAAAAGTTCTATATGGATTGTATCCCCATTATGGTTTGTAGAAATATCTGTGAAAGAATTTATTCAAAAATACAAGTAGGCGAAGCCAATTATTCTGTCGGTAAAAAATATTGTAGAAGATGCGAGATTTACTTATATCATAATGGAATTTTTTGTCCATGCTGCGGGATGCAGCTAAGGACAACACCGACAACTAAAAAAGGTAAAGAAAGGCTTAGGAAATGAAGGATAAAGACTAAAAAGAAATTGCTTATTCTAAATGAATAATTATTTAGATATATTAAACCTTATATTAAGCAAGCTTATATATAGCCATTCGAAGATAGATTTTTTAAGAGTACAATAATTTATTATTCTTATTCTTATTTTTATTGTAATCATTTATTGTCTTTGTCATTATAGCTTTTAAAATAGCAAACCATGACTATAAAAAGAAAGAAATGGATATCTTGTAATTGTATCTGTTACTACTAATTATTTCTTGCCAAGGAGAATATCCTTTGACAGATCGTATTCTTTTTCCGATAACAATTCTGCATGCGCATGTTCTGTCGTACCTAGACTCTGGAAGTATCCTTCCGAGTTAACACTGTCTATAGGCACCAAGCCATCATCATGTCCTGGGATCGTTGGATTTCCTTGTACAACTGGCAACCAGTCACCAGCAATAGTATAGTATTTGGTATTTGGATTCATTTCAGCTTTTGTTGCGTTTGCTCCAGGCCTCAAGTCGTCTATAGCAGGTTTGCAGACATTACTTATTTCTGCTGCCGGTGATCCCGCATTAGGCGTTCCAATCATTATTAGATTTGCAATATCCCCAGTACCAGTAGCTAGGTATACTCTTGCATCCAATCCTCCTTTACTATGACCTACGATATTAATCTTGTCGGCGCCAGTTTGTTGTTTTATATCTTGTATTCTTTTCTCTAATTCTTTAGCGTGTTCTAATGCTGATCCACATTTATCATCGGTGTCCTTGAAAGTTATTGTATAAAATGGGATATTATCTTTTTTGAGCAAATCCTCCCATTTCTTCCATATGGCGGCGTCCTCAGCATAACCATGTATCAATAGTACTGGAGTTGGTTTTTTCTCTAATGTTTGTAATTGGCCATTTGCTGGTAAAGAAGCAAATGAACCAATATAGATTAGTAATAATATGGATACAGATATGGATGCTATGAATGTATTTTTCTTTTTCATTTGAATGTGAAGTGGACATAAAGGTATATAAAAAGTGACTATAGAAAAATTTAAAAAACTACAATTTCATCATAATTCTGTTGATACATTTGGAGTTGTGAAAGAGTAAATAAGTATAGGGAATAATAATATTATCGATAACTTTCCAAAATGAGAAGATGTGAAAAGATTTAGGATGCAAGTGATATTTCCAAGGATTTATCAAAAATAAAAAATAAGCATTAGTTAATGCTGATGATATTTTTCCATGTATTATAAAAGGCTATTACAGGCAGCATGCTAGAAATTGGCTCAGGATATTTATTTTGTATCTACAACCGAAATAGATAGAGTTAAACTCAGTCATCTTCGTCTCGTTTAATGGTGTGTGTATGTATATTTCTGTGATCAATGTTTAAATTCACAACCTTATATAACTACTAGTCACTTGAATAATAAAGAAGTGGAATATCTGAAGGATAGATTAGATCTTTCGGAATTACCTGGAGAAGGAGGATATTATAAGGAAACTTATAGATCTGATAAAATGATTATCTTACCATCTGAAACTGATGGTGAACGTTCAATATCAACGTCCATTTACTATTTGCTAGATGGTACTCAATTTTCAGCGTTTCATAGATTGATGTCAGATGAGATATGGCATTTTTACACAGGCAGTTCTGTCACCTTATATATTATTAGTAAAATGGAGATTCTATCAGAAGTCAAGCTAGGAAGTAACATTGAAAAAGGTGAGCATTTTCAGGTTCAGGTGAGAGCCGGATCTTGGTTTGCTGCAACAGTAAATAATAAATCTTCGTATGCGTTATTAGGATGTACCGTTTCACCAGGATTTGATTATCTAGACTTTGAACTTGGCGATAGAAAAAAACTGATAGAGATGTATCCTCAGCACCGATCAACTATTGAAAGACTTACGAGAAGTGCAAGTAAGTAGTATTAATGGAAAGTCAATGCAACAGCTCGATAGCGGACAAAAATTTCCCTTATCAATCGAATTATAGGACGGTAAAAAGTTGGTAATGAATCTATGGAATTGTAAAAAGATTTTATTTTATAGTTTATTCTTTGTCGGCTCATTTATGTTGTCAGACTTATTATTTTCTACCCTTAGAAATTCAATAAATCTCTATAACTATAACATAGCCAAACGAGGGCAAAATCAATCCATCAAAAATACTCACATTAAATATCTAGGTATTGAAGACAGTATTTTATTTATTACTAACATAATGTGTATGGAACGCTCAGATTAGTACTAAAAGCGCATTATAGTTATTCTTTACCAACATATTTTTGTATAACTACATATAAAACTTTTAATTTCAAAAATAATCGAGGCGGCAATTCTCAGAAAGCAAGTCTTTATTTTAAATAGAAAATATTGTCTGCTTTAACTGAAAACTGATTTCTAGATTGTTAAGCAATGGATATTTCTTTCTGTTATTTCCTTGTAATAATTATCCTGATTTATAGTTAGGGATGCTGGTGTTCATATTGAAGTAAACTGTAACACTCAACTTACATCTTACGTTTGTGCTGACTAAAACAAAAGGTCTCGCTAATGTTTATTTAATTAATCTGATGATTTCAATTATTATTATTATTAAATATCTTATTAGAATATCTTGCTAATTTCTTTAAAGCATCAATTCGTTCTGCTCTATCTATCTCTGCACCTTCAATTGCAGAGGAAAGGTAAGAGATTGATTTATCGTAGGTCTTACGTGCTACTGGATATGGTACACCATCTTTACCGCCATGTGCAAAATTATACTTTACAGGATCTTCCCAAGAGGCTTTAGTTCCATAAATTAATTCTCCGATAAGCGAGAGTGCTCTTACCGTTGCTGGCCCGACTCCAGAAATAGTAAGTAATTGTTCGTAATTCTGTGGCTTAATATCATAAATTCGTTTGAATAAAGCCCAATCTAGTCTGCGAGGCATTTCGTACTTTTTAATTAAGATGTCACAGTTTTTATTAGATGTCTTGTATTCTCCATATTCGTTATCAGAATTAATCCAATTATCTAGAGTATTTCTATCTGTTGTAGTTGTTAGTTTATAGACAGAAGATTTTAGGTTATCAACATCTGCATTGGCTAAGTCTACACAAATTTTTTGATTATCTTTTGATCCGAAAGCTGTCATATTAAGCGCATTCGGAGATTTATATTCAGAGATGATACCTGCATGTGGTTCACATATAAAACTCTTTATAGAGTCAGAAATCCAATGATATCTTCTTGCCATTTTGTTATCGGAGTTCATTCCCTGTTGCACTATAGCCCAGTTTCCATGCTCATCAAAAAGAATTATGTGATGATACAGTGTATAGCCATCTTGAACCGCAGCATTATCGACTTTGGCTGCCATTTTACTTGCGTATATCAAATTATTAATTTTGGTGGAAGATAAATTGTGATTTTTTTCGGCAAGTCTAGGAATATCTATTTTTGTTTCTGTAGATCGTTTTCCTTTACCTCCAGCGATAGAAATTCCATGAATATCATGCTTTAACGACTGTTTTAAAACTCCTGTTACTACTGTTGTAACTCCCGAGGAATGCCAGTCAAACCCAAGTACACATCCAAATGCCTGAAACCATAGAGGATCAGATAATCCCCTTAGAAACTCTTGCTGACCATATTCATCTATAATTACTTTTGATATTGCATATGAAAGCTTTATCATTCGTCTGATTAGATATGAAGGAGCATGACCATCATGCAATGGAAGGTTAATAATAGAAGTTTTCATTAGATAGTAAAATAAAATATCTATTATGATCTATTTATTGTTTAAATGAGTATGGAAATTCATTTGCATGATTGTTGTAATAATTCACAAGGAAGCGACCTAGTAACTATGCTGCTATATATTAATGAACAATATTTTGGGGTATTCTGTAT
>JBKPPX010000253.1:0-2354 GCA_046733815.1 Thermoproteota archaeon
CAGCAGCAGCAGCAGCAGCAATCAACTGAGCAATCAAAAGATATTATTAGCCCTCCAGTCAGCGAAGAAGAAAAACCGGAACTACAGGACTACGCAAGCTCAGGAGCAGAAGAGATCAAACCTGAAGAACAACCTCCAACAGGCTAATACAGGTCGGCTGTCCCCAGCTCTAAAAATCTTCAATCAGCCATAGATGGAATTAACATTGCAGACTGCTTGATAGTAGAGCAGAGCAGAGGAGTAGAAAAAGTTCTTTATTGTAGATATCAAATTACTACAACAACACAGTTATGCTGCACCTCCTTATAACTACATAAATATATTACATGAGCTTTCCATATATGGAACTGATTGGGCGAGCAGTCGACGCCACAGAAGTTCACCAACGTCAATGGCTATACCATAAGGTATCTTGACTATGGGCCGCCTGACGGTAAGACTCTGATTCTTTTGCATGGCATTGGCGCTTCTGCCGAAAGATGGTCTCGTGTAATTCCAGCTCTGTCTAAATATTTTCACTTAATAATTCCGGATATTATTGGGTTTGGCTACAGCGACAAACCTGCAGTAGAGTATACAATGGATTTCTTCATTGACTTTTTCAGATCGTTTCTTGACAATCTAGGCATATCTAAGGCAAGCATCGTAGGTTCATCATTTGGCGGTCACGTTGCCACTGAATTTGCCATCAGGTTCAACCGCATGGTTGAAAAGTTAGTTCTAGTCTCGCCTGCAGGCATGATGAAGACATCGACTCCGACCCTTGACAGATACATCATGGCTGCACTGTACCCAGTGTATGAGCATGTCTACGAGGCATTCAGGGAAATGGCCTACGAGTCTGATGCCGTCAACGAAGAGATAGCAATGGACTTTGTAAACAGAATGAGGCTTACTAACGCAAAGTATGCATTCATGTCCACTGTGCTTGGTATAAGATATGCGCCCAAATTAAACGGCAGGCTTTCCAATATAGTTGCTCCAACTCTTCTTGTATGGGGAGAAAACGATAGGATGATACCATTACAGTACGCCAGAGAATATGATGAAATTCCAAAAAGGGAGATTGTAGTGATAAGAAACTGCGGTCACACACCATATGTCGAAAAGCCTATAATGTTTAATAAGATCGTCCTGAAGTTTCTTATGGGCAGAGAACAATAATCAGGTTTCCTTTTGCACGGATCCTTTGCGTCGCCGCTCTATAGGTACCACGATCACCTGCACAAGATCTCCATCTTCTATGTCGAGTGCCTGCCTTTCAGCCTCAGGAATAGAAATCCTGCCTCCGCTCTGTACTGTAGTCTTGAACATTGCGTTATGAAATGTCAGACTCTGAAGAACTGCAAAGTAGTTCTGCATGGCATCTTGCTGAATGTTAGAAAACTGCCGGAGAAAGTCCTTCTGTGCCTCACTTCCCTTTGTAATCGCTTTTTTGAAAGCTTCCATAGGATCTGTAGAATCGCTAGAACTCATGCGCATTACAAACACAAGCATCATTTATTTAACGTTACCTAGCGGGCTTGTCCACCTAAAACAAAATTACATATGGTAACAACAATTAGAAAAACCAAGAGAAAAATGCAAAAAAATGCCAAGATGGAACAATTTATATCTTGAGTCGTTTGTGGCTAATATTAGGGATCATATGTACTCCTAAAAAAGTTCAATAAGAACAGTGGGTTAATATCTCATAATTGCAGACGCTTTTTTCTAGCTTTGATCCTATCATCAGTATAAATAGTGGTCAAGTCTTTCTTTGGGAAAAACACAAGAATTCATGGTATGGCATACATGGCGACCAAGTTATCAAGTTCACACAGTCTGACAAGTGTATTGAATTTTCTTCCTTCCCGGAAGACAAATCCTGCGATCAAAAAATATTCAGACTTGATGATGATATTAAGAAGATATTTGAAGAAATATCGCACGATCCACTCATATACAGGCTTACCAAGGCGTACCCTGGCCTCCGCCTTATAAGACAGGAGCCTCACCAGTGCCTATTCTCATTTGTTTGTGCAAGCAATACCAACATACCTATGATTCGAAGGATGCTCTATAATATGACGAGAAAGTTTGGCAAGTACACAAAGGTTGATGGTATAGACTTCTTTACATTCCCTTCCGCTACAGCTATCAACAAGGCAAGTGTAGATGAGCTGAGGGACTGCGGCCTTGGATACAGGACAAAGGCAATAAAGGCTGCAGCTGATGCCATCTCAAGTGGACGACTTGAGTTTGATTTACTACGGAAATCAGGCTATTACGAATCAAAAAAAGAATTGCTGCAAGTCTATGGAATCGGGAACAAGATAGCTGACTGCGTGCTTTTGTTTTCACTTGAAAAGCTT
>JBKPPX010000254.1:0-7543 GCA_046733815.1 Thermoproteota archaeon
AATTTTGAGATTTTATATTTTAGTGGTTTTTTTTATAATTATTTTTGAACAATATTTAAAAATGCTCCTTTCGTAACAACAAAAAACAAAACGACTCCTGTGGATTCTATTTTAACATTATAAACCCTGGCTACTATTCCGTGCCCTGCTTCGTGGACTACAATGGTAATAATAAGAGATATCAAGACATAACCTACTGGAAGATAAGGATTCAAGATTGGTATGAGGAAAATTGAACGTGGTCCTAAGTCTCGAGTCATTTCTCTGGCAGGTGCAAACGAAACTATGGCAATAACAAATGAGATTAGCAGGAATAGCATTAGCGCAGTTATAAGAGGCATAAGATATCTATTGGATTTAGCGTAAATTTTGGCAGCATTGGTTCTGGCTACCCAGTCAAAAAACTTCATACCAAAAGGTGTGTGGATCAAAATTAATATGGGGATGTATTTGAATACATACTTCACTTCCACACGTATTTTTTTCTGCTGTTCCAAGCATGTAAACTTTGTAATAACGCTATTTAAATTAACTCGTTACATTGTAATAACACCAATAATATAATTAAGATCACTACAGCACGTGTCTCTATATTCGTGACAAGTATACGCGTTATCAGTTTAGAATTTCTATTAGGACAACATA
Organism: Thermoproteota archaeon; assembly: GCA_046733815.1. Lineage (GTDB taxonomy): Archaea > Thermoproteota > Nitrososphaeria > Nitrososphaerales > Nitrososphaeraceae > JAJNBK01. The sequence goes on from JBKPPX010000254.1 coordinate 646, forward strand.
CATCATGCATGGTTAATTTATTTAGACACATTATGCTATTATAGCTCATTATCTAGATAATAGCCATGGCTGATTATGAGATGTCGACTGGTGACGCTAAAAAAAAGATAGCAGAGCCTCCGCTCAATATGTTATTTAATTTATCACTTCTTGCAAAGAAAGACGTATGGGATATCGACATTCCCATGCTTCTTCAAATGCTTCTAAACATTATCAATAATACTGGAAAGAAAGATCTGAGAGTTTGCGGTATTGCTATATTGTCATCATCCATGATACATCGGCTAAAAGTAGAGAGTATCTTTAGACTAGAAAAAATTGCTATGCAGAGAAAAGGAGTACAAGATTCTCAACTATCGGAAGCAATACCTCAACTTTATCCTATAGAAATTCCATATAGGATAGAACCAACATATCCTTTATCATTAGAAGATTTACTGAGTGTACTTGAAAATATGATTTTTGAACTTGCTAATCCCAGGCCAAAAAAGAAGCAGATAGACCTTGAGCCTGTTCAGACATTTAATTTCGATCAATATCTTTTGAAATTTGAACAGATATTAGCAGAATATGAAAATATGATCCTAGATATCGTTACTGCAGATGGTCCTACCATGTTTAAGACGCTTGTCAAAAAGATGGAACTAATAGATGTTGTTCGATGCTTTATTGCGACTCTTTATCTTGCTATGAAAGAAAAGATAAACTTAGAGTCAATAGAGGAAATAGAAGATATAAAAATAACAATAAAATCATAACGCAAATAATAAATCAATGGTATATGGCGAATCTAGTAGATTGCGTCAACAATTTCTACCAGATGATGAAATTAGTGCAAGAATTGAGGCAGCACTTTATTCTGCTGGAAGACCATTGTCAATAGACGATCTTGTAAGAGCATCTGGAACGAATTCGAAGGAAAAAATACGAAAAGTTGTAAATGATTTGATTATAAAAACAAGTGCTGTCTTCAAGGCTATTGAAATTACTCAACTAGAGGAGGGAACATTTGTTTTTCAGGTAAAAGCCATTTATACACCATTAATTAGAAGATTTGCACAACAACCCATAATCTCATCCTCTGCCCTAAAGACACTATCGTATATTGCATATGAACAACCAGTTACTTCAAAACGTCTCGTTCAGATCAGAGGTAATCAAGTTTACAACCATCTTAAAGAATTACAGCAGATATCTTTTATTGAATATGAAAAACTAGGTAGATTAAAAATATATAGAACAACAAAGAATTTCCAGAATTATTTCGGGGTAACCGATATAAACTCTATCAAGAATAAACTTGAATTAACGAAACCAAAATCACAATAAATCAATTGCTCGCACATAGAAAAATCTTAATTAGAGTAGAGCTGTTAGGAGTTTAAGTATGAGAAAGTCAGTTGAAAATTTGGCTGGACGCAAATTAACTGGTGGCCGAAAGGTGGCTGCAAGGGGAAGAAGAAATTATGAAATCGATAGATATCCTAATGAAGCAATCATAGGACCAATAGATACTATTACAAGAACGGTACGTGGCGCAAATACTAAAACAGCTTTTAAAACTGCTGACTTTGCTAATGTCACCGATCCAACCTCAAATAAGACAGTTAGATCAAAAATGCTGAGAGTAACTAAAAATTTTGCAAACAAGGACTATGAAAGGCGTGGAGTCATAAGCAAGGGAGCATTAATAGAAACAGAAGCGGGTCCTGCAAGAGTTACATCAAGACCAGGTCAGAATGGAGTGGTAAATGCAATTGCCATTAAATGAGAATAAGATTAGTGTATAGTTATAAATGAAGATGCTTTTATTACAAAATTAACGCCAGAAGTTAATAAAACTGCTTTTGCTAAGCCCTAGTTGTGATAGGCCTCCGGCTGATATACCTTTTCATTAGTTATTGGTCCATCTTATTATTACGTCTTTATTTTTTGGCAATTATAACTAAGTATAGCCTTAGTCTGCTATTCATGGCTGACAGATGTAGTCAATTGCTGATGTAGTGGGTAACCGTTAAATGTCGTATTGTCTTTTACAGACATTAACAAAAGGTAACAAAATATAATTTGAATGCATACAATATGAATGCATACAATACATTATACACGCAAAAAACACAGAGCTCATCAAATGTACTTTATTTAAAAGCCAAAAAAATATGCATGTGTAACTCTAATAACAGTCTCTATTAGAAGTGATTAAATTAATATTAATCTTAAATTCTATAACCCTAATTGAAAGACTACGATCATGTTATTCTATGGCTTGACTATTTTAACCGAAATTTGTCTAGGACTAAAGGTCGTAGAGTAAAACGTGATAGGTCTGTTTTTGATCCAAGCTTAGCTGACCTAATAGATGCCGCTAAGGCTGCTGGATATGACATAACAAAAGAAGAAACAAACGACCAAGCTCGGTATCCAAGGAGGGCTTTTGTAAAATCAAGTTACATTATGATTCTTAAATCTAATGAAGTAAAGAAATCTGTAACGATCAAGACAATCGCTGATAAAATGGTGCAGAAAAGAAATAAATAGAAAGTCAATCAAAACTAAATTCTAAAATGGAGTTATCGTTAGAAAGATTATATCGAAGTTTTTTATATACGTATTTTGTTTATCAATAAACTTAATTATTCTTGACAGAATACAATGATAACAAGTAGATCTGTAAGGTGAATGAAATTGAAGGGAATAGGGGAGGTTATGCATTTAGCAAAAAGTGGAAGGCTTATTGTAAGGCTTCAAGAAGAGGGTAGATATATCAAAAGTGGAGAATTACTTATAGATTCTGGTGGCAAACGTATAGGTAAAGTAATTGAGGTAATTGGTCCAGTTAATGCGCCTTATGCTTCTGTAGCGCCATTTACAGATAGAGTAAAAAAAATTATTGGTACTAGTGTATTTAATGGAGGATTCGTGGCTAAAAAGCGAGATTTCAGACCCAATATGCGGAGGCAACATAAAGATTTCAGACGTTATAAAAATTTTGGAGCGATGGATCAATGACATCCACAGAATATTATACGCAGTGTCCTGAATGTCAATCAGGATTAATTCACGATTATAGCAAGGGTGAATATATCTGCCAAAAATGTGGTTACGTAGTAATGGACCAGACTGACGATTATGGGCCAGAATCTCATGCAACTGACTTTGATGAGAAAATGAAGACTGTTCGTGCTAGCGGGTTTACGAGTTATTCACTACATGATTATGGTTTACGAACTGAAATTGGTTTTACATCTAAAGATTACAGTGGAAAGTCTATTGATTCCCAAATGGCAGAGCAGATGAATAATATGCGAAGGTGGCATTCGAGAATCAGGGTTGCCTCTACAAAAGAAAGAAGGCTTTCAAATGTTCTATCCAAAATTAATGAGACTTGTTCTGCAATGTCACTTCCTAAAACATTGATAGAAACTGCAGCAATGCTTTACAGAAACTACGAAAATAAAAGTGAGGCAAAGGGAAAATCTATTGCATGTATTGCAGCCGCAACAATCTATCTTGCCTGTAAGAGGTTTTCAGTTGTAAGGTCATTAGAAGAAATTGTTGAATCGACCGGTATAACTAGACAACATACATCTAGCATAAAACTTGCAGCAAAATACTATAGAATAATGGTCATGGAGATGGGTATTTTTACAGATGAAAATTCATCTGCTATGACTAGCAAGAAAGCATCATCTTCATCTAACACCACAGCTTGCTCTTCCCAGTCTTCTTTTGTTTCACCTTCGTCAATACAATCAACACCGATTCCTGTAGCGCTTGCGATTGACCAGTATATAGCCAAACTTGCAAATACTGCAAAGATTGACACAAAAGTTGAGAGATTGGCAATTGATATTGCACATAAAACAAAAGATAGTCTTCTGGGAGACGGCAAGGCTCCAAATGGTCTCGCTGCTGCTTACATATATCTAGCCGCTGTACTGCTTGGTTTTAATCTTCTACAAATGGATATATCCAGTCTGGCAGGTATCACAGAAGTTACAATTCGTAACAGGTGTAAAGATATACTTACAAGTTTTAAAATTATAGTGAATGTCAAGCCTTCTTTGGTTGCGTCAGAAAGGGCCTGAGATAATATTTCAAATTCTCAGTAAGGATCCTTTTTTTGATCTTGCTGATGCATACCAAATAATCAGTCATGTGGTTTGTATATATATGTATGTATTTGTATATATATCTATATCTAAGATATATTAGACTTCATATACAGATCGATTAACCTCTTCTATATATAACATGAAAAATCTGCTTTTGTTTCTAAGCCGTTATTAATCATCTAATACTATAGTCTACAACCACATCTTCTTCTTATTCTTTTTTTATTTTTTTAATTTGTGCTTTGTACATTGAGATTAATTCTTCTACACTAGTAGCATCTTCAGGATTCTTATCATACCTTATCTTTCCAGTGAATTTGGGAAATCGTAGAGCCAATCCATAGCCTTTTCTTAGACGATCCTTTGCAGCAGTATGAGAAGGACTTAATGTTATCTCAGAGGCAATTACATCGATTACTATTTTGGGTTCAAACCAAACATCCATTTCCATCCCACTATCGACTCGCGGATGTCTGTGTGATATAATATGTCTTTCCAGGTTGTCGTAGAATTGTATAAGATGTTCATCTGTAAATCCAGTTCCTACTTTGCATACACTTTTGAACATATCGGAATCAGAATCAAATGAGGCAACTAAAAGAGCACCGTATTTTCCAACTCTGCGACCCCTGCCGAAGAGGCCACCTATTATGACAAGATCCACTGAATCGGCCATATCACCATAATATTCGCGCTTTAGCTTTATCCACGCAAATTCTCTTGCTCCTGCTCGATAGCTACTTGAAAGTTGCTTTAACATTAAACCTTCACAGCCATTTTCTATGGCTAATGCCATGAATCTCTCAATTTCCTCAGTTTTTTTTACTACAGTTTGAGGAATAATTCTAATCTTATCCTTTCTGTCAGTTTGGAACATGTTCTCAATTATTTTACGTCGCTTAAAATATGGTAAAGAGGTTGTGTCTTGTCCATCATTGTATAATATATCAAAGAAATTCACACTCACAGGAAAGTTCTCTACTGCTTGATTTATCTCATATTTTCTGCGTCGATGCATTAACTCCTGAAAAGGAAGATATTCGTCAGTTAGCGGATTAATAGCTACCACTTCTGCTTCAAGAATTATGTCGCCAGCAATAAGTGAGCCTATAGCACCTGTGATATCGGGATAATGGTGTGTGACTTTTTCTAGTCTTCTTGAGAATAATTCTACTTTTCCTTTCCCTTTATGTATCTGTATTCTCTCTCCGTCTAATTTGTATTCTGCTGCAGCTTTACCGTTCATTTTTTCCATAGCTTCCCCTGAACTACGTACACGCTCACCCAACATTGGCCTGACAGGCTTGAACAATGTTATTCTCAGTGACTTTACGCTTTCAAGGCCTTTTGTTGCTAGAAGCTTCGCCACTGCACCTAGATCACTTGATACATTGTAAGCTTTTTCTAAAGAATGCCTATGTACTCTATCTCCTGTAAAGGCTAACGCCAAAGAATCCATTATCGTATGATCGGCTATGCCTAGCCGAAGCGTTCCCATTATGAATTTCATAATATATTTAGCTTCAAGATAACTGGCATCATTTAGCAGATTACTCACAAGTCTGAGCTTAACTTCCTGAGAACCTGATCCGGTGGTACGAGCAATCTTATCTAGAGTATGATAAACCCTCTCAACTGTCATTTTTTCGCTAAATAGAGTAGCTTGATTTTTTGTTTTCATAACTTCTTCTGCGGTATCTCCTATGTCTCCAGTCCTCCGATAATGTTCTTCTATAATAGAGGTCTCTACACCGGCAGAATATCCGAGTGCTCTAATTGCCATCCTTTCAGCTAAGCCCAATTCAATTCCTTCGTAATCTGGATAGAGTTTTCCTTGAATAAGATATACTACTTTGTCAATTAAATCAGGAGGAGTAATTTTAAATAAAGAAACTAGATGATCGGTGAGTGCAAGCCTGCTTGCAGTATTTTCCATCTTCTGAAATGTTTCTGCAATTAAAGTAAAATCCAACACCAGAATTAAGATCAGTTATGCTTTAAATTTTATCAAACAAATGCGTACATCTGTCTAAAAACCGATGATGTATTGAAGAAGTATAGTATGACGTCTAAACCTAGCCATTTTGTTGCTTCAAAATGTAATCAAATAATTGTAATGCTGGAAACCTCCTAAGGTAAACAAATGCATTATAATATTAATAATCTGATGCTAATTATTATTATTACTATTATATATTTAAGGGGATAGAGGAGCTGTATCTAATGATAGTCAAATGTCTCCGCATACTTTCTAATGATATTGACATATAGTATCAGAGTAGTCCAATAATTTATAAAATAGAAATAAGCAACACATAGTATATGGGTGGCAATAAACAAAAGAGCATCGGATCTTCAGAAAAGGTCAATAATAATGCTCAAGGAGGCGATGCAAAATCTCCTAAGAAGGAAGACAGTAAGAAAACAGGTGCAAAACAACAGCAAAGACAAAAATTATCTGTACTTGTTGAAGAATCTCAAGGAGTGAAATTACTTCAAACTATGAAAGCAATTACTATTCATGGTTTTGCTAGGTCAGCGGGTGTAAAAATTTCTGTGGCTAATAGTTTTATAAGATCCGCCGAATCCAAAGGAATTGTAATGAATGTAGGGGGCTATAGCGGACATAGAGTTTATGAACTCGCTAAATAGAGTTCGCAAGAACACATAATGATTATTGATTTATTTGTGAAGATTTACATTTTTTTTAAAGTCATGACATCGCCAGATTGAGTAGATTCAATAATTTCTAAATTAGATTTAACTATTCCTATGTGATTCAT